>JAITNZ010000016.1 GCA_031290205.1 Spirochaetaceae bacterium | reverse complement strand
TTTTCCTAAGTGGCGGAAAATGCGTCCGACGAGGAAACGTACTTGCTTAGGAAATGGGTGCCTGTTTTTCGGCAAGCCTTCCCCGCCCGCCCGGTCCCCGCGATTGAAAATCGCGGGGGACAGCACAAGCGCGGGAGTTGCTGAAGGGTGTTGCTGAATCTTTTTCATTTGAGTATGATATAAATAGCGTTAAGAAAAACGCCGATAAGAATAGTAAAGTTTATTTTGAGGGGTTTGTCTATGTTTAAAAAGATTATATTTGGTTTGACGATTTGTTTTACTCTGGCAATTATGCTGATTTCTTGTGGGGGGGGGGCTCAGGTCGTTTCGGATACCACTATTCCTGGGGTTATCGTTACGCGCTCCGACGGACTCACGACTAAAATTGAAGTGTATGTCGATGGCGAAAGAACCGGAACCTTGGCTAAGGGCGGAAAATTCGGACAGAAGCTTATGAATGGACGGCACACCGTCTCCGTGGTCCACCAAGGCATCCGATCGAGAGTTTTGGATTTTTATATTCAAAGTAACCGGCAAAACTTTAGCGTTACCGCTTTTGAAGGATCTGGACCGACTATACGCCCCTTCTAGCAACTCCCCAATTGCATTTGCAGCGTAATGTTACATAATCCTGCGTACCCATGTGGGCGGGGAAAACCGCCTTTTCACTGGGATAGCGGCAAATTTTCCGACCCGGGACGCTGTTCCTGTTTGCCGATGCGGCTACAGCGTCAGCGTTTAAACTCATCCTTCACTCTACCCTGAAAAAGGCTTGTGCCGTCTCGTCGCCGCAACGCACGCTCAACGTGTGGGTGCCCGGTGTCGCGGGGAGGCGAAAGATGAAAGGGCGGGGGACGCTCCGCCGCATGCCGTCAAATTCAACTTCAAGAATGCTCTCTTTCCCACCGACCACTTCAACAGGGATTTCACTCGGCGCCACAGGATTGTAATAATAGATAAATCCGTCGCGGGGACTGATAATCGAAAGCGGCGCTTCACTGTGCGCGATGCTACCATCCCGCTTCGAAGACAAAAACCAACTCTGATACTCCGCCGGATATTTTTCCCGAACATTTTTTTTCTCAACATTTTTTTTCTCAACAGTGCTCACGCTATGCTTTCCCACCTCAATTTTTTGCTGAACAGTGCTCGTGCTATGCTTTTCCACCTCAGTTTTATTTTCGGCTTGAGTTTCGACATGCCATGTGCAGAGCGGGGGGAGAACAGCGTTTTTGGGGACGTATTCGCGGACGAGGGCGAGGCAGGCGGGTCCGGGGCTCATGCCGGATACGGCGCAGAGCGCGGCGCGCTCGAAATTTTCTGGCTCGAGGAACGCCTCGCCGCTGCCCCGACCCGCGCCTTCGTGGAGGGCGTTCAGTGTCTCGCGCGCTATCGCCGCCGGCACGGAGCTGCCCGTCTTGCCGATGATCGTCTGCCCTGAAAAATTCCCCATCCACACGGCAACAGTGAATGCTCTGCTCGCCGCAAGTGCGACGATGCTCTGATACTGATTGGCGGTTCCTGTCTTGAAAATCGCTGGGACCTCAGTCTGAAAGTTCCGCGCCCTGCCGAAGGCGAGCACCCGCGCATCGGCGTCGGACAAAAACGAAGCGATAAGCCGTGCGCTGTCGGCGCTGAAAACACGTATCGCCGCAGGAGGGGCGCCTGTGCTTGAGGCACTGTCAGAGGCACTGCCAGAGGCACAAAATACCGGCTCGATGAGCTTGCCGTCATTCGGAAACACCGAAAAGGCGCGGGCAAGTTCGAAGAGGCTCACGGGGGCATTGCCCAGCGCGAGTCCAAGCCCTGCCGCATCCGCGCCGCCCTCCCCTTCCAGCGAGGCAAAGCCGAGTGTGCGCAGAAAATCAGCATAATTCTTCTGCCCCAACCGGTGGAGCAGCTCAACCGCCGGAATATTGAGGCTCGAAGCGAGCGCCTGCCTCATCAAGACGGGACCGTTAAAGCGATTGTTGAAATTCTGCGGGATATAGAGGGCATCCGTCCCGAAATCCCGCGCGATGTCGGCAAGAAGCGTCGCGGGCGGGAAGCCGCGCTCGAGCGCCAACGCATAGAGAAAGGGCTTCATGCTGCTTCCCGGCTGGTTAAGCGCCAAGACGCCGTCCACCTGCCCCTGCGCGGCGCGGTCAAAAAAATCCGCGCTGCCGACCCAAGCAAGCACTTCGCCAGTCTGGTTGTCCAGCACGATGGCGGCGCCGGTTGAAAGCCGCTGCGCCGCGAACCGAGCTACCTGTGCCCGCAGCCCCGCTTCGATAAAACGGGTCAGGCGCAGGTCGAGGGAAAGGCTGAGTTCCGGCGCACGCGCCTGCGTCCGCGAAAGCACGAAGCGGACGAAGTGCGGCGCCTCGTAAGGATAGCGGAATTTTTCAGCCCGTGCGGGCGCCGTCTGCCAGTCGGCGTCGTTCAGCGTGGCAAGCAGGGGGAACGCAGCCGCACGACGGGGGTTTTCGCAAAAACGCCGCTGGACAAGCCGCGCTGCGCTCCAGCAATTTTCGGGATTTTCCAGCGGGTTGTAGTCGGCGGGGCGGCGGGGAATCACGGCAAGTGCGCAGATTTCCGTCGGCGAGAGCATATCGGCATCCTCTGAAAAAAAATGCCGCGCCGCCGAGGCGATGCCCTCAACCTGAGAGCCGAAGGGGACGTTGTTCAGATAGAGTTCGAGGATGCGCCTCTTGCCGAGCCGGCTTTCGAGGCGCAACGCGTTGTACAGCTCGCGCAGTTTGCTGCCCGTGTCGGCGCTGCGAGCCAAGCCGGCGCGCCGTTCTATTATCCGGGCAAGCTGCATCGTAATCGTCGACGCGCCGCTTACCCGCCGCCCGCCAGAAAAATTCTGCGCCGCCGCCCGCGCAACCGAAAGCGGATTAAAACCCGCATGATGAAAGAACGCAGCATCCTCAGAGTGCAAAAAAAACGCGATGACAGACGGCGGCAGCGCGTCAATTTCGATGAACTCCCGCCTCATCCCCCCCTCAAGGGCGCTAATCTGCACCAAAACGCCGTTACGATCAAAAATCCTCGTGCTTACGGGCGCCGCTAAAAACGTATCGAGTTCGCGGTAAGGCGAAAAGCGGAGGACGCAAAAGAGGAGGAGCAGCGCCGCCGGCGTCCAAAGAAAATAGCGGATAAATAGGGCGTTTTTCATCAAGGCTTCTATTATGTATTTTTACTCATTAAATATCAACTCAAAATCCCCCTCCCGGGTGCACTTCAAAATTCGTGGTAAATCGGCGGTGCTGGGGGGAAGTCGACCCCTCGCCCGATAATTGCACCCGAACCGGTGAGGGTGTTTACGCAATTAATCTAGCACGGCGTAGCG
>JAITNZ010000211.1 GCA_031290205.1 Spirochaetaceae bacterium | reverse complement strand
TACGAGGCGCCCTCTCAGAATTGAAATCAAATTTTATCGACAACCAATCTAAATTGGGGCTCAAAATTTTCGATGCTACGCATCGTGCCATGCTCCTAACCGCGCACTTCACCGTCGGGGTTTACTGTAGGGCTTCACTGTTAGCCAATAACCCCAACACCTAGCCAGTAGGTCGGGAAGCCCTCACGCGCTTGAGCTGTAGGGGATGTTCCCCGCCGCGTAGCCGGGCGGGGCGGGGAAGGATCATCCGAAAAATTCACTGGTAACAAACTTAAGTCGGCTATTCGCCGACACTGGGTTATGCATTTCCTAAGTGGCGAAAAAAACGTCCGACGAGGAAACGTACTTGCTTAGGAAATGGGTGCCTGTTTTCTGATGAGCCTTCCCCGCCCCGCCCGTACCCCGCGATTGAAAATCGCGGGGGCAGTGAAAGTGCGGGAGGCGCTGTAGGCTATTCCATGTTTGCCAGCGCTATCGAAATGCCGTTGCAGTAATCGCCGAGGCGTTCGATGCGGCGTACGAAGTCGATGAAGAGCAGCTCGGTTTTGACATTCTCGCCTGCTTCGATGCGTTTGCGTCCAAGCTTGCGTAGCTTGTCGCGCGACTCATCGATATCATCTTCGATTTTTTTCGCATATTGACTCTGCTCGCGGCTAAGCTTCCCCCCCAAATGGTCGCCGACGAAGGCTAAAAATTCTTCAACCTGCACCATGTAGGGCGAAAGCGCCTCAGTCTCATCCTGTTTGAAAATCTGATTCTTGCGGATGCCCCGTTCGAGCAACAGACTGATGCTGTAGCAGTCGTCCGTCATCTCTTCGAGGTCGGCGATAATGCGCAAGAGCAGCCCGACATTGTGTTCCGACCGGCGGTTCAGCTGCCGCCTCATACACTCCATGAGGAAACTCGTCAGCTCCTCCCGCATCTGGTCGGCATAATCTTCCTTGCGCTTCAAATCTTCGATGAGCGAATGGACAGTCTCCTCAGTTATTGATTTTATCGTGCGGCTCAGCCCCCGATACATCGAAAAAACCAGCGCCGCCATGTCGCGAATCTCTTTCTGCACGCGGACGATACTCAGCTCCGGCGTGTCCTGCGAGCCGGAGAGGTAGGGCAATTTGTATGCCTTGAGCTCAGCATCCTCCGGTTTATCTTTGATGATGAAGCTGACGAGTTTAGCAAAAGGGTCGACAAAGGGAAGGAAGAGCAGCGTGTTCATCACGTTGAAAATCGTGTGAAACATCGCCATATGGACGGCAACGGGGGCGTTTTCCCCGCCGGGCGAAATAACTTGCACGATGTCGACGATCGGATTGAGCAGAAAGACCGCCCAGACCGAGCCGAAAATGTTGAACAGCACGTGAACAAGCGCCGTCCGCTTTGCGTTTGTCTTCGTGCCTATCGAAGCGAGAGCGGCATCGACAGTGGTGCCGATGTTCGCGCCGAGAATCATCGCCGCGCCAAAATGAAAGCCGATATAGCCGTTAAGCGCCATCGTGATGATAATCGCCGTCGACGCAGACGATGAATGGAGGAGCAGCGTGAGCACAACGCCGACCGCCAGCGCAATAAGTTCCGAGCCGAAGTCCGGTCCGGTAAAGCCATCCAAAAAGTGCAGATTTGCCGCGTCAATTTTAGGAAGCGACTGCGTGAGGAAGGAAAGCCCGAGGAAGAGCAGCCCGAAGCCCATGATCATGTTCCCGAGTTCCCGGTGTTTCCACTTGATAGCGCGCCAGAGAAAGCCGATCCCGACGGCGGGGAGCGCCAGCACGGTAATATTCATCTGGAAGCCGACGAGCGAAACGATCCACGCGGTTACCGTCGTGCCGATGTTGGCGCCCATAATCACGCCGATTGCCTGCCTGAGGGTGAGCAGCCCCGCGTTGGCAAACGACACCACCATCACCGTCGTAGCGCTGGACGATTGAATGATGGCGGTAACGGAAACGCCGGTAAATACCGCGCTTATCCTGTTCCCCGTCATAAATCCGAGTATAGCTTGCAGCCGCGAGCCCGCAGTCTGCTGTATGCCGTCGCTCATCACCTTCATCCCGTAAAGAAAAAGGCAGAGACTCCCCAATATCAGCAACAATTTCTCGAAAACCGCCAGAACCATAAACCAACAATGACAGCATTCTCAAAAAAAATCTACCGCCCCGCCTTAGGCGGTTTCTGTCCCTAGCAAAGGGCGCTCGCTGTCAAAACTGCTTGAGCAGGGCGCCTTAGGCGCTTTCATGCCCTTGAAAAGGGCGTTCACAGTCAAAACTGCTTGAGCAGGTTTGATGCTGCGTTTAGGACTTGCTTTCAGTTTGAGAAGGGCGCTTGTTACGCAGGGCACCTTAGGGTGCCTTAGGCACTTTTATGCCTTGCCTTCAGTTTGAGATATGAATATAAAGGGCGCTCCCCCGCGATGCGGGGTCGGGCTATCCGCTCCAATTCGCTGCGCTCATTTCCGCTTCTATCCCTAGCGCGGAAGACAAAGAGCGGGCTATTTCAACGCAGTGCCGTAATCACAACGAGCGTTCATAACGATTGTTACATCGCTGGGAGATCCCAGCGCATAGTTGCTTCCCAACCTAAATTCCTTACCCCAAATTATACCTACAGAATCAACATTGCGTTAAAATGCCGCAAGACCAATCTGAGAAGCGCTTAAACGGGTGGTTTGCGAGTTCGAGGAAAGGCTTTAAGTTCTCTTGCCTTCTCCTTCCAGCCTCCGGCATTAATGCCATCAAATCCTTTAAATTGTATTTTCCTATGTCATACCCCAATTCTACACCTGCTTTAGATGTTTTATAAAGTGGACGCATAGAGGGCTCCCCTTCCTCCCTATTCCCCCCTTCGTCGATAAGCCCTCACCACTTGGGCTGGGGGAAGGCTTTCTCGGTCAGCGGCGTTACGCGCTACGCGCACACGCTCGCTGCCATCCTCCGTTACCGCGCACTTCACTCTTGGGGTTTACCGTAAAGGCTTCACTGTTAGCCAATAACCCCAACACCCACCCAATTGGTCGAAAAGCCCTCACCGCTTGAGCTGGGGGAAATTTGCTGACGTAGACGGTCGGGCGGGGGAGGTTTGCCGAAAAACATCACTGGTATATAACTATGCAGTAAAAAAACACAAGCTACTGCTTGTGTCGAGGACACAGTAC
>JAITNZ010000169.1 GCA_031290205.1 Spirochaetaceae bacterium | reverse complement strand
GCAACGCCGTCAATAGTAATAAATTGTTTATCTGCCATCTCTTAGTCCTCCAACTTGATCGCTTCGGATTTGCATTTTTCAAGACAACTCATGCACTTGATGCACTTCGTCTTGTCAATCACATAATAGGCCTTTTTCTTGCCGTCGAGCACTTTGTCCTGCTGGCTGATA
This sequence comes from Spirochaetaceae bacterium, assembly GCA_031290205.1. Taxonomy (GTDB): domain Bacteria; phylum Spirochaetota; class Spirochaetia; order Treponematales; family Breznakiellaceae; genus JAITXS01. Next base: position 2,647 of record JAITNZ010000169.1, on the reverse strand, counting down.
GCATCCGCCGGACAAACCTTCGCACACGCGCCGCAGCCGATACAGGCTTCGGGAATGATCGAAAGCGTCTTCATCTTTTGACATTCTTTCGCCGTACATTTGCCCTTGTAGATGTGGTCCTCATACTCGTTGCGGAAGCGCTTTAAGGTGCTCAACACGGGGTTCGGCGCTGTTTTGCCGAGTCCGCAGAGGGCAGCCTTCGAAATGGTAACGGCAAGCTCGTCGAGCAACTCGATGTCGCCTTCTTTGCCCTGTCCATTGACGATGCGCTCGAGGATTTCGAGCATACGCATGGTGCCTTCGCGGCAGGGAACGCACTTTCCGCAGGATTCTTTCTGGGTAAAGTTCATGAAGAAGCGGGCGATTTCTATCATACAGTTGGTTTCGTCCATGACGACGAGACCGCCCGAGCCGATGATCGCGCCGGCTTTCGGCACATTTTCAAAGTCTAAGGGCAGGTCGAAGTCGGCTTCCGTAAGGCAGCCGCCGGACGGCCCGCCAATCTGCACGGCTTTGAACTTCTTGCCGCCGAGGATGCCGCCGCCGATGTCAAAGATGATCTCGCGCAGCTTCGTGCCCATCGGCACTTCGATAAGACCCGTGTTGACGATCTTGCCGGTGAGGGCGAAGGTCTTGGTGCCCGGGCTCGAATCAGGACCGATTCCCCGATACCACTTCGCACCCTTGTTGATGATCAGGGGCACGTTGGCGAAGGTTTCGACATTGTTGAGGACGGTCGGCTTTTCGTAGAGCCCGCGCTCGGTGGAGCGATAGCGCTTGACACGGGGCATACCGCGCCTGCCTTCGATGGAGCCCATCAAGGCTGAACCTTCGCCGCAGACGAACGCGCCCGCGCCGCGGTAGATAATCAGCTCGAAGCTGAAATCCGTGCCGAGTATCTTCTCGCCTAAAAGCCCGAACTCAGTCGCCTGCTTGATGGCAAGCTGAAGCCGCCCGACCGCACGCGGATATTCCGCGCGGACATAGATGTAGCCCTGGCTTGCGCCGATGGCTTTTGCCGCAATCAGCATACCTTCGATCATCTGGTGAGGGAGCCCTTCCATGACGGACTGGTCCATGAACGCGCCCGGGTCGCCTTCGTCGCCGTTACAGACGACATATTTCGGCGCGCCTTGCGCTTTCAGCGTGTCGCCCCATTTTTGCCCTGCGGGGAAGCCCGCGCCGCCGCGTCCGCGGAGGTTGGAGTCGGTAACTTCTTTGCAAACCGCTTCCGGCGTCATGTCGAAGAGGACTTTTTCAAACGCGCTGTAACCGCCGACGGCGAGGTATTCGCGAATGTTTTCGGCATCAATTTCGCCGCACTGCTCGAGGACGACGCGGGTCTGCTTCTTATAGAAGGGAATCTCCGCTTTTTTGAGGACGGCTTTACCGTCCGGACCCTTGTAGGCAAGGCGCTCGACGGGTTTGCCGTTTTTAATCGTCTGTTCGACGATGTCTTCGGCGTCTTCCGGCGTAACTTTGGTATAAAGCCAGCCCTCAGGCTCGACCAAAACGAGAACGCTCTGGTTACAGAATCCTGGACACCCGCCTTTTTTGAGTCCCACAGGATGACCGGGTTCCTCTTTCATTTCGAGTGAACACTTCACGCCTTTTGATTTGATGACTTCGGCAAGTTTGTTGTAGACATCCAGCGAACCGGATGCGATACAGCCGTTACCGGCGCAAACGAGCACTTTTCGTTTTTCGGCGTCTAGCGCCTTTTTGTAGGTCTCTCGTGCCTTTTTCAAGGCATCTCTACTCGTTAATTTGGACATTTCCACCCCCTAAAGTTGAGCCCTAAGCCCTGAAATGATCTCCGAAACTTTGTCCGGAACGACTCCCGCATAGACCTTGTCGGCAACGCCGGCGGTACTCACCATGAGGGCTGGGGCAAGACTGCACGCGCCGAGGCACGCGACGGTCTGCACCGTAAAGCCCAAATCATCCGTGGTAATCTTCTTTTCTGAAAGCGATAATTCCTTGCGGAAACGCTCCAGATTGGGAAGTGATTTACGGACATGACAGGCGGTTCCGTCACATACCTTGATGATAAACTTACCCTTAGGTTGCAGGGAAAAGTTTTCGTAGAAGGTAGCCACGCCGTAGATTCGCGCTTCGCTGACACCCAGCTTTCCGGCGATATACGGGAAAATTTCGGCGGGGAGGTAGTTGTACTTCTCCTGCACGCCTTGCAAAATCGGGATGATGGAGCCGGGCTTGGCTCCCCAGACTTTGATGACATCATCAATGATGTTCACGTCAATTTTAGTGCTCATTCGATTCTGTCTCCTTTCAATATAAATATTTTTTTTACTGTCGTTTCGGGCATCATCAGCACGCAGCCTCCCCTGCCCGATATATCACAGCGCCGATGCCAGCCTAAGCCTTCACCGGTTCCTCCATTGTAAACCAGAAATGAATGGATGTCAAACTATTTTTTTCAACTCCGTTACCGCGCACTTTACCGTTGGGCTTTACTGTTAGCCAGCAACCATAGCATTTAGCCGGGGGGGGCGTTGCGGGGGCACTCCCCCGCAGAGGGGGTAGCGACGCAATTTTGCGGCGCGGCGCGCTGATAACGCCTTCTGAACAGCGGCTTTCGCTGGCGCTACGCCGTGCTAGATTAATTGCGTAAACACCCTCACCG
>JAITNZ010000105.1 GCA_031290205.1 Spirochaetaceae bacterium | reverse complement strand
GGGCGGGGTAGCGACGCAATTTTGCGGCGCGGCGCGCTGATAACGCCTTCTGAACAGCGGCTTTCGCTGGCGCTACGCCGTGCTAGATTAATTGCGTAAACGCCCTCACCGGTTCGGGTGCAATTATCGGGCGAGGGGTCGACTTCCCCCCTCCTTATACTGGAGATTTCCATAGCGCCTACCTGATTTACCCCGAATTTGGAAGTGCACCCTCCCCCTGGGGGAGCTGTAGCTTTACTTTACTTTATTGGTTATAATACTCCCATGTCCGAAATCCTTAGCGCAAAACTCGACGGAAGGGCGCCTCTTCGAGCCGCCGAACGGCTGGGGGTCGAGCCCGTCGGAAAACTCCTCCTCAAGTTTTCGATTCCCGCGGTTGCCGGAATGCTGCTCAACGCGCTATATAATGTCGTCGACCGTGTTTTTGTCGGGCAGGGCGTTCACGAACTCGCGCTTGGCGGGCTTTCCCTCGTGCTGCCGCTGCAAACGCTGTCGATGGCGTTTGCGATGCTCTTCGGCATAGGCGCGGCGAGTATGATTTCGATACGGCTTGGGCAGGGGCGCCGCGAAGAAGCGGAAAACGCGCTCAACCACTGCCTCTGGCTGCTCGCCATCGTCGGCGCGCTCATCATGGTGGCGGAGCTTGTCTGGCTCGAGCCGATTTTACGGAGCCTCGGCGCGCAAGAGGGCAGCGCATCGATAGACTATGCCCGCACGTACTACCGGATAATCCTCGTGGGGCATATATTCTTCATGGTAAGCTTCGGGCTTTCCCACTGCACGCGCGCGCAGGGTTTTCCGATGATATCGATGGTCGGCATGATAATCGGCGCGGGACTCAACATGGTCCTCGACCCGATTTTCATCTTCGGCTTGCACTGGGGCGTTGAGGGAGCGGCGTTCGCGACGATTATTTCGCAGTTCGCTTCCACACTCTGGATGCTCTATTTTAACACAGGGAATCGCGGCGTCATCAGACTGAGGCTTGCCTCGTTGCGTCCTTCACTCAAGATTATCCTTGAAATCATGTCCTTCGGTTCTTCGCAGTTCTTGCTGCAATTCGCCATGTCGTCCGTGCAGCTCCTCCTCAACACGAGCATGGGCTGGTATGGCGCGGCGACGCTCCGCGTTGCGAACGGCGGCGACATCGCGATATCAGGCATGAACATAGTCGGCACCGTTTCGATGCTCATACTGATGCCTGTCTTCGGGCTGAATCAAGGGGCACAGCCGGTGTTAGGCTTTAACTACGGCGCGAAAAAGTTCGCCCGCGTCCGCAAGGCATATCTCTTGTCCGTTTTAGCGGCGACCGTCATCTGCACATTTGGATTTCTCTTGGCGGAAATTTTCCCCCGCTTCATCGTCAGCGTCTTCGTATCGAATGGCAGCGCGGCATTAGTAGCATGGACTGAGTGGAGTTTGCGCGTGTCGGCAATTTTTCTCGCGCTCAACGGATTTCAGATTGTATCGACGAATATGTTTGTCTTTACCGGCAGGATAAAAATATCGATATTCCTTTCGATGTCGCGGCAAGTAATATTTCTTGTCCCCGCGATATTAATTTTAGGAAGATTTTTCGGCGCGTATGGTGCGGTGGCTTCGATACCCGTTGCGGACGGACTCGCGCTCGTTGTTACCGCGATAATGATATACTTTGAATTAAAAAAACTAAACGCACAGAGCGCCGTCCTATGACCGCGGCGGCATTGTGCGCGGCGGGCGCGGAAAAGATTTTATCCAATGAAATAAAAAAGATAGCTGCTGCCTGTAACAGCCCTATCACGGTGCTCGATTCTTATTTTGGAAAGGTGCGTTTTCAGACTGATATAAAAGGCATCTATAGCCTGCTGATAGGAAGCCGCACAGCTGATAAAATCTTATTGGAATTGCAATCATATCATGCTGAGGATTTTGACGCGCTCTTTGAGGGGGCGGCAGACGCCCATGTTGAAGATTATATACCGCGTGGGATGGGGCTTATCATCGACAAGGTGAGGACGCGCGGCTCGAAACTCTATGCTGAAAAGAGCGTGCAGGCTGTTATCCATAAAGCGCTGGCGCAACGGCTCTGCACGAAGTATAACATGAACCGCCTCCCCGACACCGAGCCGTGCGCGTTTGTGCGGGTTTATATCGAGCGGGATATGGTTTCGCTCATGCTTGATATAACAGGCGAGCCCCTCTACAAGCGCGGCTATAGGATGCAGGGAGGGATAGCGCCGCTTCGAGAGACAACAGCCGCAACCCTCATGTTGATGACCTTTTGGAAGCGCAAACACCCCCTTTACGACCCCTTCTGCGGTTCGGGGACGATAGCGATAGAGGCGGCGCTCTATGCGTTTGACATTGCACCCGGGCTTGCGCGGCGTTTTGCCATCGACCGGACGCCGCTTGCTCACAGCCGCATAGAGCAAGAGCTGAGGGAACTTTTCCGCTCGCGCATAGATCTATCGCGTGAGGTCCGCATCACCGGTAGCGACGAGGACAACCGTGTGATAGAGCTTGCCAAACAGAATGCCATGCGGGTATGGGATATATACAAGTTATATGAGCATGTACAAGGCGGCTCGCGCTTTTTGGTAACGCTGAATACCCTGCCAATGGCGGATGCGAAAGCGTATGCGGAGGATGGTTTTATCATCACGAACCCCCCTTATGGGAATAGGCTTGGCGATAAGGCGCAAGCGGAAGAGAACTACAAGAACATGGCGGTTTTGCAACACAATTTCCCCCACTGGAAACTTGTCGTGATTTCTGATAATCTGGACTTCGAGACTTTTTTTGGGTCGAAAGCGGGCACAAAAAAAGAAATCACCAACGGCGCTGATACACTGTATATATACGAGTATATCACTCAGGGGAAACCGGACGGAGAAAAAAACAAAGTAGCAAGAAGCACTGAAAATAAAGCGAGAGGCGACGAAAATACAGCGCCAAAAGCAGGTAGGGAAAAAAAAGCGGCAACAAGCACTGAAAAAAAAATAAGAGGCGACGAAAACACAGCAACAAAAGCAGGTAGGAAAAAAAATGAAAATAACGCAACAAAAGCAGGAAGAGAAAAAAAACAAGGTAGCAAAAAAAATTATACGTGGTAGTGGAGTGAAGATGGGACGGTCGATAGAGAATATAGCGAG
>JAITNZ010000066.1 GCA_031290205.1 Spirochaetaceae bacterium | reverse complement strand
AAAGACGCTGGAGGATGTGGGCAGCGGCGTTTTCGACGATGCGGACTTCTACAAGAACGCCCTTGACGGCGGCAGCGACGAAGCGCGGCGCCTGAACAATGTGTATCAAAAGTATGCGGCGGCAAAGGATCTTAAAGACAAAGAGGTTTTTCGTCAGCAGTTGGTGAACATCTACTGGGATTATTGCGGCGTTGCGGCGCGGTCCGTTGCGGATGGCATAAGCGACGCTAAAAAATTCCTGTTGCGTTTCGGTATGCTGAATCCAAAGGCGCTGAGCGCGGAGGCGCGGGAGTTTTTTTCAAAGGTGATTGCGGCCCCCTCCCCGGAGCCGAGCGTCAGGTATATGGACGAATGGTTGTCCTTTGTCGGGCGCGGCGAAATCGTCGCTTCGTCGACGGACGAGGTTCGCGCCGTTAAAAGCGACAGCGCTCACTTTCGCGCCCTTCTGGAAAAGGCGAAAGGAAAGTTTGACGGGACGAAGGGGCTGTTGCAAAACCTCAACGCAAAACGCAGGGAGCTTGAATTCCTCTTTAAGCCTCGGGCGGCCTCGCTGACGGAGCATCAGGCGGATCCTGATTTTAACGAAATAGACTGCTGCTACAGTGAAGGGCAAAAGAAGGGGATGAACGAGATCCAGGACCTGCTGAAAAACATGGCGCGTTTTGACCGTGAGATGAGCAGACTGCTCGAGACGTATAGGGAGAGCAAGGAAGAAGTCGATGGTCTCCAGGAAAAGCTGAACGAGGCGGGCTCGGCGGAAGCGGTTTCGATTGACTTACAGGCCATCAACACGGAATTTTCTTCGATTCGTCAAATGGTGAAGATGGCGGTCGGCAGACAGGGGAACGCGTTCCCCTTCTTGACGGGGGAATACTTCCGCTGCCCGCCTGACGGCGTTGGCACCAGGGAAAATGTGCTAAAAAGGCTCTCGTGGATTGAAAGCATAGACGCTGAAGTGTTTCATCGCCATTACAGGACTCAGGCGAGCAGGATAGTTCCCTATGTGTTGCTGTTGCCCTGTTATGGCGATTACGGCTTATGCTGGGAGCCGTTTGAAAAGACGAATAAAATGACGAGCCGCGGGCGCATCGCGGTTCCCATGTATCCAAAAAACCTTACGATGGCGGTGTTGACGGCGGCGGGAGACTACCGCTGGCAGTTTGCGAAAGAAGCATCCTCATTCTACTGGATGGAAGAGGGCCTCACGGGGAACTACTACCAGTGGTTCCTCGGTCAAAAGCTTAAGGGCGATGTCAAGCTCTACTTTATACAGGATTACATATCGTGGATAACCAAAGAGTCGGAGGGCACCCAAAAGCTTGACAAGGAAATACGCGGCATATTCTGGCGTTTTATGCCCTTCGCGCAAAACATAAAAGAAAAATTAAAAAACCGCAATCTTGTATATCAAGAGTTATACCAACGCGATAAAAACCGCGCCATGTCGGACGCATTTTAGCGGAGGCCGCAGGGGACTCCCGCCGCTTGCAATAGAAAAAGGAGGGGACGGAGGGCCACTCGCTTGGCGTCCTTCCCAGTCGGAGGCGTCTGTAAAAATGCCTCTTGACAAAAACAAAAGCCCATGCGATAATAAATTCACTATGAGAGAAAGAGCCCAGAGAACTGGGCCGACCACGAACACACCACAGACCCTGACCACTGACGCGTACACGCGTACACGCGTACACGCGTACACGCGTACACGCGTACACGCGTACACGCGTACACGCGTACACGCGTACACGCGTACACGCGTACACGCGTACACGTACGATTATCTAGGCTAAGAAAGTTTTGTCAGGCCCCCTCGCGGGGCGCTACCCATGATACACATATAAGATTTATTACCCGCGAAAACTCGCGAATATCGAACTATTCGCGTCATTATTCGCGTCTATTCACGCAATTCGCGGACTTTTTTCACCATTTTTCTCTATTTTTCTCTATTAACAAGCTCGATGGGCTGATTGCGGGGTTTTTTCCCTGCAATCGGTCTGTCGGGCTTTTTTCGTTTTCAGGCGAGTTCCGCTTGCTGAACTTGTCGAAGCACCGCGCCTTCGGAGGGACAGCACAAGCGTTAAGAAGAAGAAGTTAGCCACCGTGTGAACGGTGTTAACCTACGTCGTCGTTGACGGCGTGATATAAATTTTGACGGCGGGAAAGACCGCACAGGAGTTTTTATATGAATAAAAACCAATTTTTTACGGGATTGTCGGTCATGGTGCTGGCAATCGGATTTGTAGTGATGGGTTGCGATGACGGTGCGGGTCCGAGTCCGGCGCAACAATTGGCTGATGCTTTGGGTGCAAACGTCTCGGTTACCAGCGACAATGTAGTAACTGCGACCGGCACGGTAACCATAGCCGCAGGCGGCGTGACCATTCCGGCGAACGTAAAGCTTATCCAGGGTGCGAACCAGCTTGTGCTGACCGGCAACCTGATCGTAAGCGGCGTGCTCGACCTGAAGAACACCACCACGGTGAGCGGCGCTGGCACCATCACGACGTCGACCGGCGCCTCTGCGGGCTCAATCGTCTACGGTTTGCTCGACAACGTGGCGGCGCCAGGGGGCGTAAGCTCCGCCAGCTTGATTGCTAACCTTGACCTGCTCGATACGGTTTCGGGAAACTGGGAAATCGCGGCAATGACGATAGACCCCGCGACGGTTACCCTTACGGGTGCAAATACGTCGGTTGCTATTCAAGATGGCAGTACCGCAGACATCGTGCTTGCCACGGGCGTAACGTTCGCCACAAGCACGTTTACTGACGGCACTGCGACGTATATCCTCTCGGTCGGTGCCGAGAATAAAGCAAGTCTTCAATCAGATATAACCAGCGGCGACACGAGTGCTTGTAACAAGCTCGCCATTGGAACGCTTGAGCTGGGTGGACTCCTCGTCCCGGCCGATGAGCTGCTTATCAATATCACGAACACCTACTAGTATGCAGTCAGCAATGAAAATGTGGGTAGTTACAGGATGAATATGAAAACCGCGAAGTCGAAAAAGTCAAATTACGTAGAAAGTAGACTGTGCTTGTGGCACTCTTCTTCGAGTTTTTCGACTTTGCGGTAAAAAATCTTTGTGTGTTGACCCACTATTTGAATAGTGACGAGATACTAGCAGCCTGTCGCTCTTCATCGGGAAAACATTCTGATAGCGTGAAAGATACCGGACAAAATCGGGGGCTTTGCCCATCATTCTGTACTTGGAGCACCTAATCCTTGACAAGTCAAGCTCCGTGAGTCCGCTGAAGAAGAAGGTCCACAGATACACACAGATAGACACAGATGAAGAAAATTGCAGTGTGAAAATCTGTGTTAAACAGTAAGGTGCGCGGTAACGAGCATGGCAGGAGCGCGTGTGCGTAGCGGTCGCGCCCTGACCGAGAAAGCCTTCCCCCTGTGGACAAATTCTTAATGCGGTCGCCCGCATAGTTGCGATTTGTTCGTGCCGTTCGTGGTTAATTTTCGAATTCGTAATTGCCGCGCGCTTTGCAGGAGCTATTGACAGTAATTTAATGAACGGCTAGAATAAAGTGTAATTTTTTGAGGGGATTTTGCCGATAATTAAGAGAGGTATTTTGTGGCTCAGGTGCATGAGTATAAACGATTCGAGAATAACCTGGTAAAAAAAGTGAAAAACCGTATCCGTGCGATGGCGGGCGGGCTGGGTGCTTTTTTTACCGCACTCGGTCTGATGATGAACCGGCGCTATACCCTTGTGCTCGTTCCTCACAGTGAAAAAAAGGTCTACAATCTCCAAGTTACGTTTTTTTCCATCCTCTCCATGGCTCTGATCATCAGTGCAATTATTGGCTCTTTTTTCTGGTATGGGAATTCGTATACCAGCAACAAGAGTATTTTGACGGATAAAGATTCAAAATTACAGGAAACACAGGCAAGCCTCGACCAATTGCGGGACGAGGTCGGCACCCTTAGAAAAGAGGCGCGGAGTTTCCAAAATACGCTTTCCGGCGTTTTTTCGACGCTGGGGATAAACACGGCGGAGGCTCAATCGTCGAGAATGGCTTCGGGCGGCGATCTTTCATCATTTTTTGATATGCGGGAAAGCGCCGAGGGGCGTTTGCGCGAGGCGGACGAAATACGGAGCCTTGCCAACTATCTTGCCGAGACAAGGGAGCCCATCGAAAATCTGGGGAAGTTGCTTGAATCGCAGAGTTCGCTGCTAACCGAAGTGCCCAATATCTGGCCAATTAAGGGGGGGCATGGGCATGTCTCGATGTTTTTTGGTGAAAACGAGAATCCCTTTACCGGTCAGGTGTATGTGCATCGGGGGATAGACCTTTCGACTTTTAGATACGGCGATCCTATCGTTTCGACGGCGGACGGGCAGGTTGTAACGGTTGATTACGACCCCACCGGTTTTGGCAATTATGTGATTATCCGGCACAAACATGGTTTTTACACCCGTTACGGGCACATGCAGTCGTTCAAGGTGAGGACGGGGCAGCGTGTTCAGCAGGGTGAGGTTATCGGGTACATAGGGAATACCGGACTTTCTACCGGACCTCACGTTCACTACGAGGTGCATATTGGCTCGGATGTTGTTGATCCGTATAAATTTTTGAATGTCCGCACAAGCGCTGGCCGAGTAAACCTCAATGCCGGAAAAAGTTAACAGGAAAGCATCTTCGTGAATCGCCCTTCTCTTATCAAAAGCAAGGCTGAACGCGCTTCGGGCGCTGGCGGGATAAACACGATTATCGGTCCGAACACCGGTGTGTGGGGGAGTATTGATGCCGGCGGGTTTACCCGCGTGGACGGCAGTGTGCGCGGCGATATGAGCGCGAAGGGGAGGGTCGTCGTCGGAGAACGCGCCCGCATGCGGAGCAACATCACCGGCACACAGGTAACCATCGGCGGTGTTGTGCGCGGGAACGTCTTGGCAAGCGAGCGGCTGATCGTGCTTTCGACGGGGCTCGTTTTAGGTGATGTGATTACCCGCCGCATTCAGGCGGACGAGGGCTGCATTATTCACGGGAGGATTGTCGTCTGCACCAGCGAAGATACTTGGAACGAGGCTCTTGCCGCATATCGGGATGCCATCGGCGTGCGGGAAACATTAGCCGGTGGAGAAAGTGCCTGATATGAACACGGGCGCCCTTCAATCAGTCAATCCTTTTTTGCTGAACAATCTGCGCGAGGGTTTTGCGAAGAAAAAAGCTGAGCGGCAGGGAGCGGCAGGGGGAAAATTTTCTTCGATGTTGCAGAAGAGCGATGAGCAGACGCTTGATGCGGCAAGTGCGGCAGAGGCGGCAAAAACACGGGAAGTCGGCGGAATTAGCGCACTTTTGGATGAGGTGCATAGCACAGGAGACGCGCTTTCAAAGCATCCTTTTCCAGACGAAATCGAGCATTATAAGACTGCAGTGCGGCGTTTCATCCGTTTTGTCGTGGACAATGCCTTCAATATCGAAGAAAGCGAAGGAATTGCGAACAAATTCAAGCCTCAGTATAAAGAACGGACGGGCGAAATCAGGAATGCCGCGCAAAAATACATGATGATCGGCGTTATCGACCAGAAGCTTGAAAATCTCGCCGCGCAGATTATGGCATCTCAAGGTGAAAAGCTCAAATTCCTAGCTCATATCGATGAAATCAACGGTTTGTTAATCAACTTATTGAAGTGAGGGGGACGGCGACATGATTGAAAATGAAATCGAAGATGAATTAAAAAAACTGGAAGATCCTGAGGATGATAGCGCTGAAGAGTTAAGCGTTGTTACCGAAACATTTACTGGTCCGATAAATGCACCCGTTTACCATGTGCTGCTCGAATACTCGCACGATACGTTTTTAGCGATTTATAAAGGCGAGCCCCTCAGCGCGGGCACGATGGTGATTGTTCCCACTCGTTATGGCAGAGACATGGCGCGGCTTATCGGCGCGGTAAGAAACCCCGACACGCTTGCCAATGCACGGATTTCCCGCATCGAGCGTCCGGCAACGAGCGAAGACCTCGAAAAAGCGAAACAGAACAGGGAGAGCGAGCGGGAAGCATTCGGGATTTGCAAAGAGAAAATCATGGAGAATGATCTGGCGATGAAACTGGTAACAGTTCATTACCTCTTGGAAGAAGCCAAGATTCTCTTTTTTTTTACGGCGGACACCCGTGTTGATTTCCGCGAGCTGGTCAAGGACTTGGTGCTGGTTTTTAGGGCGCGAATCGAACTGCGGCAAATCGGCATTCGCGATGAATCGCGCATTTCGGGGGGGCTGGGCATCTGCGGGCGGCAGTATTGCTGCCATACGATTGCCGAAAAACTCAAGCCCGTTTCGATAAAGATGGCGAAAGACCAGAATCTTTCGCTCAATTCAATGAAGATTTCGGGCTCCTGCGGGCGCTTGCTCTGCTGCCTGTCTTATGAACACGCATTCTATGCCGAACAGCGGAAATTCTATCCGCAAGAAGGATGCAAACTTACCTGGGACGCCACCCTTTGGCGGGTGCGGGAAGTGAACGTGATTATCGGCTTGGTGACGCTCGAAGCCGAAGACGGCAGACAGCTCATGCTTCCCCGTAAGCGTTTCGAAAAAGTCGATAACCTATGGCGAATCGTGCGCGAATGAGGTGCCTTAGGCACTTTCAGCCTTGCCTTCATTTTGAAAAGGGCGGTTCATTCCACCTGCGCTTGAGGCAGTGCCTTAGGCTCTTTATGCCTTGCCTTCACTTTGAAAAGGGCGCCGCCTCAGGCGGTTTCTGCCTTTGCTTTCACTTTGAAAAGGGTGTTTCGGCAGTCCGACGGTGCTTGCGGCGGGGAATTTTCCTGCTCTTTTTCACCACTAATTTTTTCCTCGCCGCTCAAAGCGCCCCCCCTACCGATAACGCGCTGGGCGACAGCGGCGCGCTGGGCGAAAGCGCGATTGCCGAAAAATACATTGATTGGGCGCAGAAGGCGTTTGACGAGGGGCGCTTTCTGGAGGCGCAAAATGCGCTGCTGCGGGCGCAGGACTATGCAGCTTTTTCATCCGATTTATCCTACCTCCTCGCCTTATCGCAACGCCGACTGCAAGCGCCGCGCCGCCAAGTGCTGGGCAATGCCGAGCTTGCCCTCGCCACCGACCGCTGGCATCAGTATAAACTGAGTGATGCCCGTGCGCTGAAAGCGCGTGTGCTACTGGAGCTCTTGCAGCACGAAGCGGCGTTAAGCGAAATTGACGCGCTGCCTGAAAGCGCCGAAAAAGAATGCTTGCGGCTGGAAGCCCTCCGTCAGATGAAGCGCAATGCTTCTTTTCGGGCGGCGGCGGTTCAGGCTATGCAAACGTATCCCGAAGATACCACGATCGTGTCGCTTGTCTTTAAGTATGCGCAAGGAAGGATATTCGCCGATGCTGAGGATGCCGCTCTCGTCGAAACCGCCCTGAAACGCCTCCCCGTGCTCCTCGAGCGTCGGGGCAGCCTTATCTACGAAGCGGCGCCGTTCATGGCGGATACTGAAGAGGCGCGCCGACAGCAGAGCGCACGCGCAGCTGTCGGCGTGGCCCCCCCCCCGGCGGCGGCCCCCCGGCCCCGCCAACACCGC
>JAITNZ010000055.1 GCA_031290205.1 Spirochaetaceae bacterium | reverse complement strand
GGACATTCTTCTTCCGTATTTTCAAATTGTCCGCGAATGGACGCGAATGCACACGAATAAAACGAATAAAGTAGCGCACAATTCTTACGATTTCTGCCTTGTTTATCACCATTATTCATTTCGTCTTCCGTTCGTGTTGTTCGTGAGGTTCGTGGTTGAATTCGGAACTGCTGTTAGAGAGAGGTAGCAATTACGAATTCGAAAATTAACCACGAACGGCACGAAGCACACGAACAATTTGCGCACAATTCTCACGATTTCTGCGCGGACAAATTCTTAATGCGCTCGCCCTGACCCATCGTCCCCAACAAACGCGCGGTAGAGTTCAAGCGTGAGGGAGAGCGCCTCTTCGACCGAAGCGCCGTAGGCTATTACCCCCGCGTCGTGTCCTGCCATGACGATTACTCCCGCATTTTTCCCGGAATTTTTTCCCGCAAATTTGACGCACTCGGCAATAGCGTGTGCCATTTCAGGCGTTCCGTAGGCGCTTTCCGGCGGCGTTGAGGGGTAGCCGCCACTCAGCATTCCTTCAAAGATCGCCTTGCTGTGAATGTGAATAACGGAGTTGACGGCGGGCTTGGCGCGGTATATCGCCCCGTGAGTCATCGACTCAGAGGATGCTTGCACGGGTCCGGCGGACTCAACGTAGTTTTTCTCGATGTCAAACGAGAGAACGCGGCAATAGCCGCTTGCCGAAAGTACCCGCATGCCGCCGGTGGCTGTCCCGCTGATATAGAATTTTTCATTGCTCACGGAGTTGCCGGATTCCGCCTCCAAACGGAGGCTCACGTTGCCGTATCCGACTCCGCCGGGGTCGACGCCGATTAAACCGAGGTCGTGAAGCCGCGTGCGCGCCTCTTGCAACTCTGCCCAATGCGGCGGCTCTTCCGCCTGCGCGAAGCGGTGTTCCGCATGATATTTGACATAGCCCTCATCCATAACAAGCGCAAGCCTCAGCTTCCCCCCGTATCCCTCGCTTCCCCTCCGGCGATGAGCTCATAGAGGCGGTCGAGGTCTTCCATCGAATAGTATTCAATTTTGATGCTGCCTTTTGAAAAATCGCCGTCCAGCTTTACCTTCGTGCCAAGCGCTTCGATAAACTTCTGTTCGATGTCCTCGAGTTCAGGGTCGCGTTTTTGGGGGGGCGCTTTTTCGGATTTTTTCCCGCCCCCGCCCCCGCCCTCGTCCGCGAGGCGCGTTTGTACAGTAGGCTTGGTCGCCGAAGCAAGCCGCTCGGCTTCGCGGACGCTGAGCGTGCCGGAAACAATCTCCTGGAAGAGCGCCTCCCGCTCAGCCTCATCCTCGACGGAGAGGAGCGCGCGCGCATGCCCCGCGCTGATGCTGCCGCCCCGCAGGGCGCTCTGCATCGCGTCGGGCAGTTTTAAGAGGCGCAGCGCATTGGCAAAGGTCGCGCGGTTTTTCCCCACTTTTACGGCGGCGGCATCCTGATTCAAACCGCTTATCTCCATCAGATTTTTGTAGGCAAGCGCCTCTTCAATGGGGTTAAGGTCGGTACGCTGAATGTTTTCGATAAGAGCGACGACAAACGACTCTTCAGGGGTAAAACGGCGGATAATCGCGGGAATTTCCGTCAGCCCGGCAAGACGGGCGGCACGAGTGCGGCGCTCGCCCATCACGATGATGTAGTTCCCATCCTCAGCATTTTCCACCACAATCGGTTGCAACACTCCATGCGCCTTTATCGTTTCGGCAAGCTCGGCAAGCTCGGCATCATCAAAAGTTTTGCGCGGCTGATTCGGATTGGCAATGATGTCATCCAGCGAAAGCATCGCGGTGCCGGACGCCGTCTCGGAGGGCGGATTCCCAATGGTATCGAGCGGGAGGAGCGCGTCAATTCCCTTGCCAAGCCCGAATCTTTTTACTGCCATTAGATGGGCGCCTCCATTTTAGCAAGAATTTCTGCCGAAAGCCGCTTGTAGGCAAGCGCCCCCGCACAGTGCGGGTCGTATTTCGAAATGGGCAGCCCGTGCGAAGGCGCTTCGGAGAGGCGGACATTGCGCGGCACGATGGTCGAATAGACTTTGTCCTTAAAATACGCACTGACCTGCTTCACGACATCCTGAGCCAGGCGCGTCCTTTGGTCGAACATGGTAAAAAAAATCCCCTCGATTCGAAGCGCCGGATTCAGCGCTTTCTGAATACGCTGGATGGTTTGCAGGAGAAGGCTCAAGCCTTCCAGCGCAAAATACTCGGTCTGCATCGGAATGAGCACGCTGTCGGCGGCAACAAGCCCGTTAATCGTCAGCACGCCGAGCGACGGGGGACAGTCAATCAGGATGAAATCGAAGCTGCTTTTTACCGTTTCAAGCGCCTTTTTGAGGTAAAATTCGTGGTTTTGTTCGCCGATAAGCTCGACTGTGGCGCCTGAAAGGTCGATATTCGCCGTAATCACTTTGAGCGAGTTGATGAGCGTGGGGCGTATCGCGTTTTTAATCGCAATCTTGCCGGCAAGAATTTCGTAAATCCCCTTATTGTCCGGCTTAATCCCGATACCGCCGGAAAGATTCGCCTGCGAATCAAAATCGACGAGCAACACGGACTTCCCCGCCTCGGCAAGATACGCGCCAATATTAATCGCCGACGTGGTCTTGCCCACTCCGCCCTTTTGATTTACAAAAACAAACGTTTTACCCACGAAAATCAGTATATACTTTTTCAACAGTAAAGTAAGTAGCCTTCAGCAACTCCCGCACTTATGCTACCCCCCGCGATTTTAATCGCGGGGACGGGCGGGGCGGGGAAGGCTCATCAGAAAACAGGCACCCATTTCCTAAGCAAGTACGTTTTCTCATCGGACGTGTTTTCCGCCACTTAGGAAAAGC
>JAITNZ010000054.1 GCA_031290205.1 Spirochaetaceae bacterium | reverse complement strand
GCTTTTCCTAAGTGGCGGAAAATGCGTCCGATGAGAAAACGTACTTGCTTAGGAAATGGGCGCCTGTTTTCTGATGAGTCTTCCCCGCCCCGCCCGTCCCCGCGATTAAAATCGCGGGGGACCTGCTCAAGTGCGGGAGCTGCTGGAGCTCGTTAGCCTTCATCTTGTACGATCTTCAGTGTCTGTTCAGCGCATATCTCCCAGCTAAAGAGTTTTGCCCGTTCAAGACCTGCTTCGACGAGCATTTTATGCAACTCGCTATCTGTCGCAAGGGCGACCATGCGGTCTGCCATATCTTCGGCGTTGTGGGGCTCGAAGTAGAGCGCGGCGTGTTCCGCTGTTTCAGGGAGCGCGGCGGCGCGTGCACAGGCAACAGGAACACCCGATGCCATTGCTTCGATGGCGCCCGAACCAAAGCCTTCATAAAATGAGGGGATAACGACAAAATCCGCCGCCGCATAGAGTTCGGGAAGATTTTTGGGGGGGAAGTTTCCGGTAAAGAAAATATCATTATGGTATCTGGATGATTGGGCGCCCATTTTTATTCGTTCAGCCCCATGATCGTCTGAACCTGCAAATACAAGTCTATGGGGATACTTTGTTCTTTCCTTAAAAATTTCAAATGCCTTAATCAGCATAAGATGGTTTTTTATCGGGTAGTGAAGACGCGCTGCGTAAAGTATGTAGGGTCTCTTAAAACTAAAAGGCTGCATTAGCACAGGATTATCAGATTCCGTAGGGCGTGGATAGTAGAGCGAAGTATCTACACCATTTGGTATCACCTCGATACGCGATTCACGAACATTTACTTTTTCGATAAGTTCATTTTTAACCCAATTACTTACCGCTATTACCCTGTCGAGCTTCCTCAAAGAATCCGGCAGAATAACACGGAGCAATGCGCCCAGGTGTTCTCGTGTTTTTCTCGTCCCCCAATACGCCGCCATATCGTGCACCGTTCCAACAGAAAAGCAGGGGAATTTATTCGGCAGGCGGCGGTGGGCAACCGGGAAAAAACATATCTTATAATTTCTTAATTCGGCAAATTGCGGAAACTTAAAGTAATGCCACAATGAATTAGCAGTCTTGCCAATGATTTTTCCAACCGGCACAAAACCTATTTGTTCAGACAGATTGGTAAAAGCAAAACGGTCAAATTCCCAGCCGAAGAGTTCGTAGACAAGCCCTGAAGGCGGGATACGCTTCAAAATCTGAGAAAGATATATTCCCCCGGAGGCGCCTGAATTGCAAGCAAAAGTATCAATGCCAATCTTCATAATGTTATGATGTCCCTTCCAATGTGATAAGCGCTATTTCGCCCATGTTCCCAAACCTCATCGGGGGACCCCACCAGCGCGACCCGGAACTGATATAGAGCGCGGCATCCCCGGCATAATACAAACCATAGTTATACTTCATAAAGAAACGGCGCGCAATTTCTATCGGCGGTATCTGCCCCGCATGGGTATGCCCCGAAAGCTGAATGATATGATAATCCGATATACTTTGGACAATATCAAAAGATTCTGGACGGTGGCTTAAAAATAAAACCGGTAAGTTTTTGTCGGCAGAGGTAAATGCGCTTTTGATAGCCTCATCGTGCCTCCAATCAATGTCGTTGATGCCGGCTATCGTGATAGTGTCATCTATTAAGACGCTTTCATTCTGCAACATGGTAATATTATTCTTCCGGCAGAGCTCGGAAAACACCGGTAAGCCGGTGTAATAATCATGGTTGCCGCTTACCGCAAAGACGCCGTGCTTTGCTTGCAACGCGTCAAAACCAAAATCTTTATAGAAGTTATCTGTTACGATGTCGGTGTCGATAAGGTCGCCTACAATAACGATTATATCGGCGTGTAATGCCGCTACTTTGTCGAATAAACTTTTTATTTCTTGCGGGTCGGTAAACGTAGTAATGTGAATGTCGGAAATTGCCGCTATGGTTAACGCATGAGTTTTTAAGCTTGGTATTTTGATTGCTACTTCTTTAACACGGAGGATAAAACCGGCGTTTACGATTGACCAAACAGAAGAAGCGGCACAAATAATCAAACAGATTAACGTAGAATAATAGCGAAAGTTTTTAATGCGAAAGACCAGCATAATAAGATTAAGCGCTTCGTTTATAAGAGAGAATGAAATAGTAATCGCCCAAACACCCATAATGATAAACCCAAGCTGAGTAAAAAACGGAAGCAGCGCATTATTTTGCCTTCTTCCTAAAAAAGCCGCAGCGCTTAAGAGCCCTATACCAATAAAGAGCGCATACACAAAATACTTAGGCGTGGAATTAATTTTAGCAACATAGAGAAACCTATTTGCTATATAAAATGACGCCGCCGCAAAAGCTACCAGAATATACTTAACCATTTTTCCCCCTCTATTCCTCTTTTTTATACTTCGCTATCTGTTCGGTATCAAAAACACATCCCCTGCTGTCTATGCCGACGATAAGGCGCATATTTTCTATATGCAGCGACTTAATTGATTCCGCCCCTAAATCCTCATAGGCTAGAGGCACACATTGGGTGACCTGTTTTGAAATGAGCGCGCCCGCCCCGCCGTAACTTAAAAAATATATTTTTTTATATTTTGCACAGAGTCGCGCCGCCAAAGCACCGCGTCCGCCCTTGCCGATCGTCGCGCTCACTCCCAGCCGGTATACTGTTTCTAAAAAAATATCCATACGCTCCGAGGTTGTCGGCGCTATGGAGCCGATAATTTTCCCCGGTTGTGCAGGGCAGGGACCGGCATAAAAGATGACCTTCTGGTTTAAATGAACACCCTGTTCGGACAGAAGGCGAGGGCAGAAAGTGCCTTGGGCACTGCCTGAGGCGGATTCGCGCAGAGCAGTTTCAATGCGTTTATGCGCCGCATCCCGCGCCGTGATGATCTCCCCGCTTAATTCGACAATATCCCCCGCACGAAGCGAATTTATTGCCTCCGCTGAAAGTGGCGTGCTTAGTATAATTCTGTTACAGGCGACTTCAATCTTGCCTTCACTATTAAAAGGGGGATTTAAAAAAAATTCGTTCATAGGGTGATACTCTTATGGCGCGCGGCGTGACATTGAAAGTTGAGTGCGACAGGCAGTGCGGTAACATGGCATGGATATGCGTCTATATGCACATCAAGCACGGTCATTCTGCCGCCCATGCCAAGCGGTCCTATCCCTAAATTATTTATCGTGCGCAGTAATTTTTCTTCAAGCTGTGCATAGCGGGGGTTTGTATTGCGCTCCCCGACTGCACGGAGCAGCGCTTTCTTTGCAAGCAATGCGCAGCGTTCCATCGTGCCGCCTAAACCGATACCCAAAATGAGGGGGGGGCAGGGCTTCCCACCGGCGGCTTCGACGGTCTGGACCACAAAGTCCCTTATCGCCTCTTCGCCGCCTGAAGGCAGCAGCGTGGTAAAGGCGTTCATGTTTTCGCTCCCCCCCCCCTTTGCCAGCACGGTAATGCTAAGTTTATCGCCTGAGACAATTTCGGTATGCAAAACCGCAGGAGTATTGTCCCCGGTATTTATTCGCTCAAGCGGGTCGCGCACCATAGACTTCCGCAGAAAGCCATCGGTATACCCCCGTGCGACCGCTTCATTTACCGCGCTTGCAAGCGGCTCCCCTTTCCACGAAATCTCCTGCCCTATTTCCATAAAGACCACGCAGGTTCCCGTATCCTGGCAGCAGGGTATCTGTTCGGTCTTTGCGATGGCGGCATTTTTTATGATGATATCCAATGCTGCCCTTCCATAAGGCGACTCTTCGTTTTGCAAAGCGTTCTGCAGCGCGCATATTTGGTCGTCATTCAGATTATTACACGCGTCAATAATCAAATGAGATATTACAGGAATAAGTTCACAGGTATCGATAATGCGGGGCATCTACTGTTCAGTTTCCTTCTGCACAATCAGTTTGATGCTGTTTATCTTTCTACCATCCATGTCGTGCACAATAAAAATTAAATTGTTATAAAATACCTTTTCGTTCTTAACGGGGATTTTCCCGAAAAGGTCGAAGACAAAACCGCCAAGCGTATCAAACTCCGCAAAAGGCAATGCAATATTGATGCTCTCGGACAGGTCTTCCAAATTAACGCGGGCGTCGCAGAGCCAGACATTTTCATTTAACTTGATAATATCTTCTTTTTCGTTATCAAATTCATCCTGAATATCGCCGACAATCTCTTCGAGTATATCTTCCATGCTGACGATACCCGACATACCGCCGTATTCATCGACGACTATCGCTATATGAACGTGTTTTGCCTGAAACTCATGGAATAATTCGTCAATATGTTTTGATTCGGGGACAAAGAACGGTTTATGCAGAACCTCTTCGATTTCAAAATCATTTTTAGTTACCAGTTTTTTGAGTATATCTTTTACATATACAATTCCGATAACATTATCGGTAGTATCTTTATAGACGGGGAAGCGCGAATGTTCGCTTTCCGCAATCATTTTTAATATATCATCCTTGGGCATATCCGATTGCAGAAACAAAGTATCGATGCGCGGCACCATTATCTCTTTTACCGTCGTTTCACCGAAGGCGATGACCCCCCGTATCATATCCTGCTTTTCTGATTCAAGAGACCCATAATCTTTTATAGGGTCGTCTTTTTTACCAAATAAATTTTTAAAAAAAATTGTAAAAAAGTTTCTTTCGCTCATATCAAATCCTCTATTTGTTGGTGCGTATTATTAACATAAAATCGTGCTGTCTGATAATTCACTGATAATTTTCTCCTGTAAAAACAACATGGGCTCTGCTTCGAGCGCATCGGGCTTTATATCATTTATCGTATGATTCAAGCCGTTTAGATGCAGAATGCCGTGTATCAAAAGACGGCGGAGTTCTTCATCCTCGCATGTATCAAAATATTTTGAATTTTTTGTCAAGGTTTCAAGCGAGATAACTATATCGCCGGCTATATGCCGCACTTCCCCGTCTTCGTGCAACATCCCGCCTGCACAAAATGAAAGCACATCAGTCGCTTCATCTTTATTGCGGTATCGCCTATTCAATGTTTGTATATACTTATCGTTACAGAATAGTATCGATATATCCCAATTGTGCCTATCTATTCTTTCGAGTGTTTGTAAAATAAATCTCTCCGCGCTCGCTACCCAAGCGGGAAGGGGAACCTCGGCTGCCGCTATATCAACTCGATTCATTGGGTTCAACCTTTTGTACAGTGCCGGAAGCGGGAATTTTGGGATATTCAATACGCGAGTGATAGTAGCCGGTTAGGACGCGCACAAAAACTTTTTTTATTGTTTCTAGTTCGCGAAACGTTAATTCACAATCGGCAAGCTGTTCCGCATCAACCTTCTTCGAGATAAGCTCGTCAATAAATTTTTCAAGTCTGCTCGTACTCGGTTTGTCGAGTGTGCGGACGGCGGCTTCGGTAATATCTGCCAGCATGACCACAGCGGCTTCCTTCGCGCGCGGGGGATTTCCCGGATAGCAGAAATCTTCCTTGTTCACTTCACCCTCTTTTTTTAATGCCTCATAATAGAAGTATGATATAAGGCTGTTGCCGTGATGAGTCGCGATAATATCGATTACTTCATTCGGCAGCCCTATCGACCTTCCCCGCTCGATA
Organism: Spirochaetaceae bacterium; assembly: GCA_031290205.1. Taxonomy (GTDB): domain Bacteria; phylum Spirochaetota; class Spirochaetia; order Treponematales; family Breznakiellaceae; genus JAITXS01. The sequence goes on along the minus strand of JAITNZ010000054.1, from coordinate 10,599 downwards.
CCGAGTTTGACATGACTGCGGATAACCGTCGCCGATAGTCGGGGGTTCATCAGATCATCATGTTTATTATCGTTATGCTGATTCTCGACAAAGTATTCAGGCTGGTCGATCTTCCCTATATCATGGTAATATGCGCCGGCACGGGCAAGGAGCGCGCGCGCCCCAATTTCCTGACACGCCGCTTCCGCCAAATTAGCAACGAGCATCGAATGGCTAAATGTGCCCGGTGTTTTTTGCGCAAGCTGGCGCATAAGCGGGGCGCCAAGGTCGAGTAATTCAATCAGTTTGAATGAGGTCGCGCAGTGGAGCATATTTTCTAATAGGGGGGTAATCCCCAACACGAGCATAGCCGATGCTATACCGTTAATAGCCGCCCAAAATAGAATGATTGGTTGAAAAACAAAATAGCTGGTGCGCGACATCAATATGGCGCTTGCCGCAATAACATTGATAACCGCAACGGCGGCGCCCGCTTTTACCATGTCCATTCGCCGCCGTTCGCTGCGTAAAACATACACTGCCGATATGCCGGACGCAAGTGCGAAAAAGTAGGAGCTGACATCGAAAAAGCCCGTCATAAACGCGCCGAGCGGGAGTAATATTGCCATAACTTTGGCGAGTCGGCTTGAAATCATTATGGCGATTAACATGACAATAAGCGCGGTCGGCATCGCGATAGAACAGGGCATATAGCCGCTTAAATGGATAGAGAATAATTTTGCGCTGATAAAATAGAGCGCCGTCAGCACGGATAAAAGGTATACTTCATTATTGTTCAGTATTTTCCCTGTCGCGCGGTAACTGCATAAATATACAAAGCAAAAATAATATATGATGATATAGAGGATTATCACGCCGATGATCTGATGAAATGCCAGCAGTCGTGGATTTATCGATATAAACGTAACCATCAATAACGCTATAAAAGTAGCAAGCGCCATCTGCCATGTTGCCGTTGATTCCCGAATCAATTTTTCAAGTGTTTTAGCGAGCGGCTCCCGCTCATCACTACTTTTCTTTTTCATTGTTGGACCTCGCCGCCAATTTTTCTGCATTATCATAGGCATGAATAATTTTTTTTATCAATGGATTACGCACAACATCATCGCAGGACAAATTCGTTATTTTGATGCCCTCAATATTGTTAAGAATTGAAATCGCGTGTTTCAATCCCGATTCAATACGACCAGGCAGATCAATCTGCGTAATGTCGCCGGTGATTACCGCGCGAGAACCGCTACCGAAGCGCGTTAAAAACATCTTCATCTGCTCTTTCGTGGTGTTCTGCGCCTCATCCAAGATGATAAAGGTATCGTTAAAACTTCTGCCGCGCATGTAGGCAAGCGGCGCAATTTCAATCATTCGGTTTTCTTCAAGCCGCGCAATCACTTCACCTGAAACGAGCGATTCCATCGCGTCGTAAAGCGGGCGAAGATAGGGGTTTATTTTTTGTTCAAGATCGCCGGGCAAAAACCCCAGATTTTCGCCGCTTTCCACCACAGGGCGCGTCAGCACGAGCTTGCGGATTTTCTTAGAAAGGAGCATCGAAAGCGCGGAGGCTATCGCGAGAAAGGTTTTGCCGGTGCCCGCGGGACCGACACTAAAATTAATCTCGTAATCACGGATAGCCGCAATATACAGCGCCTGATTCCCGCTACGGGGAAAAACCTTGCCGAATCCGCCCGGTATCGAAATCATCGAATCGCGGAATTTCCCCCCCCCGCTTTCGTTCACAGGCACATTTGCCAGCGCGCGCACAAATTCAACCGTCGGCGTTTCTCCCTCGCGGACGGCTTCTATAAGATTATCCATCATTTTCTTGAATTTTTCAGCGCCTTTCTCGTCAAGTCCGACCGGACGCAGTTCATTACCCCGCACGGCGACCCTGCAACCGAGGCTTCCCTCTATGGCTTTTAAGTTGCCGTCATTTACCCCGCAAACTCCGCTGACAAGTTCGCTGTTGTCTAACACTATTATACCACTTTCGTCCAAAAGCACCTCTGGAAAAAGTCTATGCCCCTTTCGCCCATTCGTCAATACCTTCAGCACCTCCCGCACTTGAGCTGCTTGGGATGAACCTAAATGTAGCGGGCGGCGCACTGATAACGCCTTCTGAACAGCGGCTTTCGCTGGCGCTACGCCGTGCTAGATTAATTGCGTAAACACCCTCACCGGTTCGGGTGCAAGTATCGGGCGAGGGGTCGACTTCCCCCCAGTGCCGGCTGATTTACCACGAATTTTGAAGTGCACCCCATGGGCGCATGGGTGCAATTTATTTTTCGGGGTAAATTCTAAAGTGATACCTATAATGCTAACGGGGGGTCTGGGGGGGCACCTCGCCCCCCCAGTGGGGGCGTTGCGGGGGCGATCCCCCGCAGAGAGGGTAGCGCGCAACAACGTGCGCGCGTAGGGGGAGACTTCCCCCTCTTCACTTACTCCCCACTCCCCCTTGGGCGCATGGGCAATAGAACAAACGTGCGGTTTTGTGCTAGAATAGGAGTATGGAGACGGCGATGATACATTATGACATTCCCGAACCTGGGTTAAGTCCCAATTTTACCATTGACGACATTCACAAAGTGAGGCGCGGGAACTGCGAACGTCTGAAGGACGCTACAGTGGAAGAGCAGATTGCGGACATCCACCGGCGAGCCGCGCACGGATGGGAGTATCTTGAAAAACTGCGCAGAGAGCGCGAGGCGGCGTCAGCCTTGCCTTCAGATTGAAAGGAGGAAGTAAATATGGCACCCAACAAGCCGACTAGCGGGAAACGCTACCGCGTCGGGATAATCACCTTGAGCGATAAGGGCGCGCGCGGCGAGCGTGAAGATGCCAGCGGCGCGCTGATAAAAGAAATGATGAGCGGGGCGGGCTACGATATAGAAAGCTATTGTCTACTGCCCGACGAAAAGGAGCTGCTCAAGGGGGAGCTGCGCCGGCTTGCCGATAATGCGCTCGCCGACCTCGTGCTGACGACGGGCGGCACCGGCTTTTCGCCGCGGGACTGGACGCCGGAGGCGACGCTGGAAGTTGCCGAGCGCTTCGTGCCGGGTATCCCTGAGGCGATGCGGGCTGGCGGTATGGCAATCACGAAACGCGCCATGTTAAGCCGCGCCGTCTCCGTGATACGGGGCAAAACCCTCATCATCAATCTGCCGGGCAGCCCCAAGGCTGTTCGTGAAAATCTGGAGTTCATCATCGATGTGCTGCCCCACGCGCTGGAAATACTTTCAGGCGAAGGCGGGGAATGTGCACGGTAGCCATTTAAGGAGGCTCTTTTGAAAAACCAAAGAAAAGCGATTTTGTTTCTGCTTGGTATCGTGCTGCTCTTTTCCATCTCGTGCCGGAAAAAGAAAGTAGAGATCACGTATCATATCGGCATCGTAAGCGCCGAGAACACCCTCACTTCCGATTCTTTTTTGGGGGTGCGGGAGCTCATTGCTCGTTACGGAGCGGCGGGAGAGGGCGGAATCATCCGGCATATCACCTATCCCGATGATTTTACCGAACGGCGGAATCAGATGATTTCTGCTATCATCGCGCTTGGCGACGACCCGCTGATGAAGGCGATTATTATGAATCAGGCGGTGCCGGGCACCATCGAGGCTTTTCGCGTGATACACGAGCGCCGTCCTGACATTATGCTCTTTGCCTGCGAACCGCATGAAGATATGGCAGAGATCGAGGACGCATCCGCCCTTGTCGTCAGCGTCGATTTTATTTCACGCGGCTTCCTCCTCCCTTGGGCGGCGAAAAAAATGGGCGCCGATACCTTTGTCCATATCTCGTTTCCCCGCCACATGGCGTCCGCGTCGCTTGGACGCAGGCGGCGGATTATCGAGGAAGCCTGCAAGGACTTGGGGCTTCGTTTTGTCTATATCGAGGTGCCCGACCCCGCATCGGATGTCGGGGCGGCGCGGACTTTGCAGTATATTTCAGATAATACCCGGCGCTGGGTCGAGCAATACGGGCAGAACGCGGTATTCTACTGCACGAACGATGCCCAGACGGTGCCTCTGCTCCGCCAGCTTTTCCTTACAGGCGGTATGTTTGTCGAGGCTGATATTCCTTCCCCGCTTGACGGCTATCCCGCCGCGCTCGGCATTGATTTGTCGAATGAAACAGGGAATTGGGAAGAAATACTTAAGCGTATAGAAACGGCGGTCATCAGCAGGGGGGGGGGGGGGCGTTTCGGCACATGGCAGTATGCTTTCGGCTATGTGCTCTCCGCCGGTGTGGGTGAGTTCGCCAAGCGCGTTATCGAAAAGAAGGCGAATCTTTACAGCGCCGTTGATTTTTTTGCGGCATTGTCAACCTTCACACCCGATTCAAAGTGGAACGGCATCCACTATACCGACCCGCTTACCGATCTTGAGGTCGACAATCATTTTCTAGTCTACATGGATACCTATATCTTTGGGCTGGGTAGTCTGCGCACAACCGAGCAGATAGTCCCGCAAAAATATTTCGAGATTAAATAGGAGGGGGGGAGGAAACAATGGGTAAAACCTTAGTATTATTGCTGTTGATTATCGCCGTAGCCGCCGCCGGTTTGGTTTGGTTTGATTATCTGGGAGTGCTCGATGTGAAAACAACGCTCGCTCCCGTGTATCGTTTTTTCGGATTGGAGGGAAGAAGCCAGCCTGAGCAGGGGAAGGACGAGCTGCTCAATCTTGATGCCGAGCGGCTTGCTATCCTCGTCGAGGCTGATGAGCTGAGGAGGCGCGAGATGGAAAAGCAGACTGCTGATTTCAGCACCCGCCAGACCGAGCTGGAGCAGATGGCGGCGGAGCTTGAAACAAGGCAGCAAGCGCTTGACGAGCGCGAACAGTCGATGACGGCAAGCGGTGATAGCGCCGCCCGCCGCGCTCAAAATGTCGAGCAGAACGCCCGCTACCTCAACGGCATGCCCCCTGATAATGCCGTCGCCATACTGGGCGCGATGTCCGACCAGGACGCCATCGACGTGATTAAAAAAACCGAAGAGCTTGCCCAAGCCGCAGGCACCGCATCCATCGTTTCAGTCTGGTTCCAGCGAATGCCCGCCGAGCGCGCCGCCGAGCTCCAACGAAAGATGGCGGAGCGTCCCTAATGCAAATTGTTTCTTCATTGCGCCTCAGGCGCTTTCTGCCCTCGCCTTCAGGATGAAAAGGGCGTCATCAACTTGGAGTCTGATACCCCGCATACACAAAGATTTCAAGGAGACATCTTCAATACGTGGCTTGCCGCGGGGATTTTTTATTCTCGCCCTTTTTCCCTTCAAAGACCCTCGCGGCAGCCAGATCACCCTAAAAACCCGCCTCAAAGACAAGAGGGGATGGGGCGAGCGCAGCAGTTCCGAATTCAACCACGAACCTCACGAACAACACGAACGGAAGACGAAATGAATATAAATAATGGTGGTAAACAAGGCAGAAATCAGGTGAATTATGCGCAATTTGTTCGTGTGGTTCGTGCCGTTCGTGGTTAATTTTCGAATTCGTAATTGCTGGGGCGAGCGCATTAAAAGAACAAAATCATATCCGCAGATTTTGCAGATTGGCGCAAAAAAAATTTACGAAAGACGTAAAGAAATCGCAAATTCATAAAGGTATTGTATAATTATTCGTTTTTATTCACGTCAATTCGCAGACAATTTGAAAATGCTGAAGAAGAAGATCCACAGAGGGAAGGCTTTCTTAGGAACGCGGAACGAACGCTACGCGCCCGCGCTCCTGTCATGCTCCTTGCCGCGCACTCTGTGGTAAAGGCTTTATCCGAGGATGCCTTTTTCTCACTAAAGGCAAGGCTTAGACCGCCTGTGGCGGCATTACCGCGCACCTTACTGTTTAACACAGATACAGATGCTCGCAACGAGCGCGGGCGCCGACGGCCGAGAAAGCCTTCCCCCTGTGGACAAATTCTTAATGTGCACGCCCTGCCTGAGGCACCCTGTAGCGCCTTGAAAAATCATTAAAGCCGACTTATAATTCCCCTATGTCGCTGTCATGGAATGAAATACGAACTCGCGCCTGTGCCCTTGTACTTGAATGGAAAGACAAAGCTCCGACCGCGAGGGAAGAAGCGGACGCGCAGATCTTTGAAGCGGGCTTTTTAAATATTTTTGGCGATGAAGGACGAAAAAAAGCCGTTTTTGAATATAAGGTTGCGTTGGGTGAAACCAAAATAACACTTTTCGGTGAAGAAGCGGGAAGCGACCAGAAGGGATATATTGACCTTCTTTGGAAAGGTAAAATTCTCATCGAAATGAAAAGCCCCGGTAAAGATTTAGCCAAAGCCTATAGTCAAGCCAAAATCTATGCAGACGCGCTAACGTCAAAAGATTTTCCAAAAGGGATATTAATCTGTGACTTTATCAATTTTCACTACTATGATTTTACCCATGACCTCTCAATAGTCCCCGATGAATACCAGTTTTCCCTTTCTGAATTACCGGATTATATACATCTATTTGGCTATCTTGCCGGTTATTCCAATGTTGAGTACAAACAGCTTGACCCCGTGAACATCGAAGCCGCCGAGAAGATGGGAAAACTTCACGACCGTTTGAAGGAAATCGGCTATTCGGGGCACCCCTTGGAACTCTATCTAGTCCGCCTTGTGTTTTGCCTTTTTGCCGATGACACCGGTATATTTGAACCTGCAAATCTTTTTAATAAATACATCAATGAACGCACCGCGCAGGACGGAAGCGACCTTGCACCGCATATTGAAAAAATATTTGAAACTCTGGACGAACCAAAAGAGAAACGACTAAAAACAATAGACGAACAACTAAATCTATTTCCCTATGTAGATGGCGGTCTTTTTGTTGAACACCTGAAAACTGCCGATTTCGACCGCAAAATGAGGGATGCGCTTCTTGAATGTTGCGCCCTTGACTGGAGTAAAATATCCCCTGCAATTTTCGGTTCCATGTTTCAAAGTGTGATGAACGATGCCGAGCGTCATGACATAGGCGCACACTACACCAGCGAACAAAATATTCTGAAGGTAATACATCCTCTTTTTCTCGATAGCCTGTATGATGAATTCAAAAAAATTAAAAATCAAAACACGGGGACTAGATATCATAATCTTAATCTGTTTCACGCCAAACTTTGCCGTCTAAAATTTCTTGACCCTGCTTGCGGTTGTGGTAATTTTCTTGTCATAAGTTATAGGGAACTGCGATCGCTAGAAATTGAAGTAATTAAAGAGATTTTGAAAGGCGAACAAATCTTTGAAATTGAAATGATGATCAGGGTTAATGTTGACCAATTTTATGGCATAGAAATTAAGGAATTCCCCGCTCAGATTGCACAAACAGCCCTTTGGCTTATGGATCATTTAATGAATAATCAGGCATCGGCAGCCTTTGGGAAATATTACGTCCGGATACCGTTGACGACATCGGCGACAATAGTAAATGGAAATGCCTTAAAGTTAGATTGGGAAAGCATTGTACCGAAAAGTGAGTTGAGTTATATTTTGGGAAATCCGCCATTTTTAGGGTATAGTGTTATGAACAAAGAGCAAAAGAACGAAGTGGAACACGTTTTCAAAGAAATGAAAAACTGCGGTATATTGGATTATGTTACTGCATGGTATCAAAAAGCCGCTCAATTGATATATGAAACTGATATAGAAGTTGCTTTTGTTTCGACAAATAGTATCTGCCAAGGAGAGCAGGTTCCGGTTTTATGGCATGAGTTAATAGATAAGTGCGGTATAAAAATCAATTTTGCGCATCATACTTTCAAATGGAGCAATGAAGCGAGGGGAAAAGCGACGGTTTTTTGTGTAATAATCGGTTTTTCCATGAATGACCGAAAAATTAAAAAACTGTATCACTATGCCACCATTACAGGCGATCCTGTAGAGAGCAACGTAAGCCAAATAAACGCTTATCTAATTGAAGCGCCGATGATTTTTATTGACCGCAGGAGTGCGCCGCTATGCGAAGTATCAGAGATGCTATTAGGCAATATTCCGAGAGACGGCGGTAATTTTTTCCTTGATGAAAATGAACGGGATACACTTATCAAGGCTGATCCGAAATTAAAAACAATAATCCGTCCTTTCTTGGGAGCATATGAATTTCTAAATAATATTCCTCGTTTTTGTTTATGGTTAGACAATGTTCCTGTTTCGTCATACAATCATTCAAAACCTGTTCTAGAGCGCATTGCAAAAGTAAAAACTTTTCGTAAGAACAGCAAACGTGAAGCAACCTATAAACAAGCAGATTTTCCTACACTTTTCAGTGAAATCAGGCAACCTAAATCAAGTTATATTTTAATTCCATTACACTCATCGGGTTTTCGAAAATATATTCCAATTGGGTTTGTTAGTAAAAATGTTATATGTGGTAATTCCAATTCTACGATACCGAAAGCCTCGTTGTACGAATTTGGTGTCATAACATCAACGATGCACATGGTATGGATGCGCTACGTTTGCGGTTATCTTGGAACTAGTTACCGTTATTCAGGTACAATTGTTTATAACAATTTCCCTTGGTGCAAACCTACAGACAAGCAAAAACCAGCAATAGAAACGGCGGCACAAGGTGTGCTGGATGCAAGAAAAGCACAATCAGACTTAACCCTAGCGGAATTATATAACGATTTAACCATGCCAGTATCACTCACCAAAGCCCACCAAAAACTCGACAAGGCGGTAGAAGCCGCCTACGGGAGGACATTCGCCAACGACGCCGAGCGGGTAGCATACCTGTTTGAGTTATACCAGAAATTATCAGGCGAGCTTTTCAAGGAAGAGAAGAAGCGGGGGAAGGGGAGGAAAAGATGAGCCTCATTCAATAGTCTTACACTTTCTCCATGCTTCTCGAGCTTGATTTAGACTCATATCTTTAGGGACTGATTGAAATTAACTTTACATAGATTATGTTAAATATATTGAAATACCGTATGGTTTAAGGCAATACTTGGTCTGAATTACCCAGATTAGCTAAAATATAATAATCAAATGTCAAGGTTATTTTCAATCACTACCCCGTGAACGGTTACAAAATTTGTTTAATATAAAAATTGGATATAATATAAAATAGCCCCGCACCCCCCCCCTAGAGCCGTAACGTCCACTTGAGCGTTGCCCAGAAGCGGCTACCGGCGGCGGGACCGAGTTCGCCGGAGCTGCCGTTCGTATCGAGGGGGATACCCATCTGTAGGAGGATGTGGGCGCCCTGAAAGATGTCGTGGTCAAAGCTGAGCATCGGCTGTATGGAGCCGTCGTCGATGCAGCAGAGTGCGGCGGCTGAGAGCGCGCTCAGGTCGCTGAGGGCATACTGGAAACTCGCGAATATAAAATGATGATGATGCAGCCCCGTTGTATTATACTCCGCGTTGAATGCAGTCGCGCTCTGCTGTCCATTAAAAAGATATTCAGCGAGCATGGACAGCGTTCTATCGAAGACACTGAAGGTATAATCAAAACCAAAACTAAGAGAAAACCCTTCGACACCGCGAGTGTCGTTGCCCGTATACGAATATAAGGTATCGAGGACTATACCGAGTGCGAGATCCGCTTTTAGCGAAACACCTCCATAATGATAACCTACATGGTCGTCCTCTTTCGGCTGCCAAAAATAAATTCCCTGCACGCTGAATAGTCCCGTATGCGCTTCGCCTGAAATACCCGTAAACATATCCTGTAGTGTTGTGCTCTGTTGAGCGCGCGGGGCGGCGGCAAAGAGTTTGAGGCTCGACATATCCGTTGGATAGTAGATGATGTCCCCCCCTAAAACGGCGCGCAGGCGGGCGTCGGGCTTGAGGGGATTTTTTTGATTAAAAAAATCCATGGGGGAGAAGGCATTCCCGTAACCGAATGCCAGGCGCATAAGCCCGCCGTCGATCGCAAACTTATCATGTAACAGATGAAAATAAAGCCGCTCCAGTTCGATGCTTGCCGCATAATTACCATTTGCCGCCGAGACGCCGAGCAGCGTTTGCGGGATACGCAGGGCGTCAATGCCCGATGCGGCAAGCACATTAAACGCGGCATATACGGAACCATAATCTCCCGCATTCCACTTAAGGCGCAAGTTCGCATATTCCTCCAGCCCATACTGAGCTTCACCTCCCCCTTCAGCAAGATGCAATGTGCTGTCGAATATACCGCTATACTGCGGTCCGGCGGCAAACACAAATGAGGGGATGAGCACACAGAGACAGCAAGTTACTACTACCTTCATTTTGGTGCCTGAGGCACTTTCAGCCTTGCTTTTGGTAAGAAAAGGGCGTTTCATTGTGGCGCCTACTTTTGTAAATTGCTCATGCTAAAAACTGAATCGGCTACCGGTTTATCGAGAGCGACGCTGTTCATCACAAAGCGGGTGCTGCTTCCCTTACGCAGCATATCGCGCACTTCGCTTTCGACGGGGAAGCGGCGCGTGCCGATACGTTCCGCTTTAATAAGTGAAAACTCTTTGAGTTTCGCGCCGGAGAGCGCAAAGAGTTCATAGCGAATCACATCATGATTTTCGGTATCGACAAAAAGTTTTCGTTTATAATAACTTGCTGTTTTCTTTTTTGCCGTTAAATCCAAAACGAAAACTTCGCGCCCGTTTATCATATCCTTCCCGCTTAGCACAGAATC
>JAITNZ010000051.1 GCA_031290205.1 Spirochaetaceae bacterium | reverse complement strand
GAGTGTCTTCATCATTATTCGCGTCCTTCGCGGACTTTTTCTGCGTTAATCTGCGGACACTATAGCTAATTAAACCCCTCGATGTTCTGTTGGGTTATCGAACTCGTCACCCCGAAAGCACCCGACGGTTAATTATGAGCCTCCCCGCCCTGAAGGGCGGGATATCATGTCAGCGTTGCAGGTTCCACGAGGCTCGATCGGGTGCGGAAATTTTTACAGTGGCGGTTTACTACCCCGTGTTCTAAGCGTTGCATGAACGGAAGCGCCCCGAGGGGCGCGATATTAAACCGCCCGCGAATAAAAAACCAGCTGGAAAAGATCGGCCACCGTTTTGAGCTTGCGAGTTCGAGTAAAGGCTTTAAATTCTCTTGCCTTCTCCTTCCATCTGTCCGACATTAATGCCATCAAATCATTAATATTGATATTTTTCCTAATTTATACCCCCATTCTACACCTGCTTTAGATGTTTTGTAAAGTGGACGCTATGGGGGAGCCGCCCTAGCCTATCCACCCTATTACCCCCCTTACTCTAAAAGCCCTCACCTCTGGGGCTGCGGGGGAATTTGCTGACGTAGACGGGCGGGGGGTCTGGGGGGGCATTTGGGGCGAAAAGTTTACTTGTCCTGCGCCACACCATGAACGAATAACCGCAACAACACCCCATCGGGTGCTATTATCGGGCGGGGGGGAGACTTCCCCCTCCTTATACTGGAGATTTCCATAGCGCCTACCTGATTTACCACGAATTTTGAAGTGCACTCGGCAGTTGCTGAAGGTATTGAAACAAATTTGATTTTCGGAAATAATGAAAACGATGAGTATCAAACTGTTTTTTCTGATGGCTGGGTTTTCTGTGTTTTTTGCGGCTTGTTATACTGGTCCGGTTACTATTCCTGACGGGGCGACGGCGGCGGAGATTGTGCAGATGGGGCAGGTGGCGATGGACCGCAATCGGCTTGCACAAGCGATTCAGTATTACGAGGCAATTCGGCTTCGCTTTCCGGAGAACAGCGAGGCGGTAGTCGGCGCCGATTACGAGATAGCCTTTATTCACTACAAACAAGAAAAATACGATGACGCGAGGGAAGAGTTTTCCGCCCTGCTTGAAAAATACAATGCTCCCGAAGGCGGGGGGCTTCCCAAAAAATACCAGATACTCTCGAATACTGTGCTAAAAAAGATCATGGATAGCCAAAAATCATCCGTTAAATAGTGAAAAAACAAAGGTTTCTCTTAAAAATAGTTAGAATATGGTCGAAAATTAAATGATGAAGAATATTTGGCAGAAAGTTCAATCGGTGTTGGCAATAGTCTGCATCGCGGTGTATGTCTGTTCGGCGCTTTATGCCATAATTCGCGTTTACAGCGAATGCCAATGGCAAAATAAACTTGCCGAGCGGGAATATACCGACCTCAAAGATTTCGCTTCTTCTGCGAGTGTGCTTGGATTTTCATCCCCTGAATTCAAAAAAGATATTGAGGATGCCATCGCGCTTTCGAGGACTTTGCAAGCCGTTATCATCATAGGACCCCGAAATGCCGCGCTGGTAGCCGAAAAAGTCCCCGATTTGGTGCACTGGGACGGCAGCTATCCGCGTTTTAGCGGCGGCATCAACCTGCTCAAGCGGCTTCAGCCCGCGCCGCTCTCTATCAAGGGCAGCAATGTTACAATCAGCGTCATGGCATCGACCATCGACTTTGATGTGCTGCTCGCCATTTTGCGCCCCGCTTTTGCCGGCGTCCTTGTGGCGTTTATCATATCGTTTTTCATGCTGATGACCGAATTCTACTTGCAGAAAAACCCTGCCGAATCATCCGATACGCAAGCGCAGGCTGAAACCCAAGTCGCAGCGGAACCGTTTGCCGAGGACCATTTTGGCGACTTTGACGATGAGCCGACTTTTGCCGATGATTTAAGACCTGCATTGGAAGAAGCTGAGGAAAACAGCGAAGACCTCTGCCTCCTGAGCGCGTCATGGACATCTGAGGAGGCGCCCTTAAATATCCTTGCCGGCGCCGCCGTGCTCTATTTTAAGCCGGGCACACGAGTATTTGAAAAAGAAGCGCCGGGCATTTATGCGATAATTCCCGACGAAAGAATTGGCGAAGGGCTCGAGTCGGCAAAAGAGTTCCACCGCGAAGCAGTGGCAAAACTCCCCAAAGGCATTGATACCCGCCTTCTCATCGGGCTTTCGTCGCGTGCCGGGCGTCGCGATCTTGATGCCGACCGATTGATTTACGAGACGGACAGCGCCCTGCTGAAAGCCCGCGAGGACAAACACCAGCCCATCGTCGCCTTCAAAGTAGACCTGAAAAAATATAAAGAGTTCATCGCGAAACACGTAGACCACACTTAGGAGAGGATGATGGACTATGGATGATGGAATTATGAGAGTGTTGTCTAAACAATGATTACCACACAGTACTCAAAAACGTCTCGATCCTATTATTTACATGGAATTTTGCAAAAAGCGCGATAGATAAATTCACCATCTCTTTTGATCTTGAAACGATGCAGGTTTTTCTACGAAAACGTCCGTAGCGAAGTTATTTCGCGTTAATGTCTCAACGGTACTTGTGCGGGTGCGGAATTTCGCACTTGAAAATTATGAAAAATCAAAACAAAGGCGCGATAGTGCTTGAATTGGACGAAATGTGGCACTATATAGAGAAAAAAAGCAAACTCTGGATATGGAAGGCTTTTTGTCGCGATACTGGCGAGCTCGTTGACTGGGAATGCGGTGCCAGAGACGCAAAAACATTGAAAGTAATGCTTGACAGGCTTAAAGCACTGGATGTTTCAGTATTTTTTACGGATCATTGGGAATGCTACAG
>JAITNZ010000234.1 GCA_031290205.1 Spirochaetaceae bacterium | reverse complement strand
CCAACGCTTTTACAATTTTGTATTTGTTGCCCCCCCCCCCCCTCGCTGCCCCCCTCGAAAATTGCCGAAACTTTCCTGCCTATGCTCCTTTCAGTATAGCGGCGCCTGCCTGCTTTGGCAAGTGAAGTAAGCGTCTGGGCACGGGAACTTGCCTCGCGGGCGCTTGTCTTTCCGGGAAGAGTGAACGCCGCCGTGCCCGGACGCGCCGAGAACGGGAAGGCGTGTATCCAGGCAAAATCAGCCTGTTCGCAAAATGTTTTTGTTTTTTCAAACTCAGCTTGAGTTTCGCCGGGGAAGCCGGTGATAATATCGCAGGCAAGGAAGGGGTCGCGCTTCACTTCACGTAATCTTTCGATAATCCTGAAAATCTGTTCAGCATGATAATTGCGCCCCATTGCCTTCAGTATTGTTTCGCTTAACGATTGGAGTGACAAATGAAAATGAGGGCGGATGCGCGGATTGTGCAGCAGCTCAAAAAACTCGTCGCTAAAAACAGCCGCTTCGAGTGAGGACAGCCTGAGGGCTATAAGCTTCGTTCCCGCAAGTAGATATGCTAAGAGCCCTGCAAGACCACCGCATTGCGGGGAATGATAGAGCCCTATGTTGACGCCGGTGAGCACCGCTTCCCCCGCGCCGGCATCCTCGAGGGTTTTAAGGCGGATAAGCGCTTCCTCCGCGGGGATGCTGAGGCTTGGACCGCGGGCGAGGGTAACGGCGCAATAGGCGCATGCATTATCGCAGCCATCCTGGATTTTAAGCTGAGCGCGCGAATGAAAAGAATTTTTTTCAGGGTTAAATCTGAATTTTTTGCTGCCTTCACTGCGTGCTCCAGTTGCCTCAGCTGCTCGAGCAAACTCGGCTGTGCCCCCCCCCCCCCCTGCCGCGCCCGTGATGCGGGAAAGAATTTCAGCAAGAGGCGCTCCTGTTAACAGTTTTTCTGGAAGGTCAAGAAGCGCCGGCTTATCATCACCTGAAACGACAAACAGGCGCTCGCACTCGCCGTTGTCGTTGCTAACGCCGCCGCAGTCGTTGCCGCAGGCGCTGACGTGCCCCTGTACGCCGTTGCCACTGTGAACGCGACCGCAGTAAAAAGTATAGCAGCCGGTAACGATGATGCGCGCCTGTGCATGCGATTTAAGGAGGGAGCGTATGAGGCGGCGGGCTTTTTGTTCGGCTTTGGCGGTCACGGCGCAGGTATTTACGATGATAATATCCGCGTCTTTTGGGGCGCTTTCGATAGTAAAACCCGCGCGCCTGAATGCGTCGGCAATGCCCTCAGTTTCGCTCTGATTGAGTTTGCAGCCAAGCGTGAGGAATGCCGCCTTGTGCGCTTCGGGGGGCGGCATGGTTAACGCCTATCGAGCGCGGCGCGGGTGCGTTCAAGACCGCGCACAGCATCGGAGAGATGCCCGTCGAGCTCGAGCGCTTTTTGGTATGCTTGCGCGGCGCCCAGCGTATCGCCTGCCATCTCCCGCGTATAGGCTAAGCGGGTCCACCAGCGGGCATTTCCCGGCACATAGTGCAGGGCGGTCGAAAGGGCAATATCCGCATACCGGTAACGCCCCTGTCCTATATAGATTTCACCTAAAAAAAAGTAAACGGTTTCGATTCGGGCGCCTTCCGGCGCAAGATTGATATAATCCTGAAAATGCTGCAAAGCGCTTTCCGCCCTCCCTCGGTAAAAATCGACTTCACCCGCGATTTCGATGACGCGCACATCGTAACGGTTTAACGCGGCGGCTTTTTCCGCATATTCCGCCGCTTCGTTGTAGCGCCCCAGCCGCAAGAGGCTCCAACAGATGACGACATGGGATTCGAGGTTTTGGGCATTTTCGGCAATTTCCTGCCGGCAAATTTCCACGACCGTCTCGAAATTACCATTCCGGTATTCCGCAAGGGCATCGCGCCCCGTCTGAGCAAAGAGGCAGGGCAGAGAGGAAAAAACGAAAAAGATGAGAAAAAACGTTACCGGCTTCAATTCGGAATAGAAAGATAAGAAACCACGAACGGCACGAACACCACGAACAAAAGATGGGAATTCTGAAGTTTTTTCGTGTGGTTCGTGTGGTTCGTGGTTAAATTCCGACATTATGCGTTTTTTGACTTAGGGTGCATCTCGCAATTGCCGTTGAAGACGCAGCCGGTCTCGAAGTTGATTTCAGGCGCGCGGACATTACCGCGAAGCTTCCCTGTAGGGGTAATCTCGACCCGCACGCTTGCGGTAACATCACCGGTTACGAGCCCTCTGATAATCACGCGGTCTGCCGAAATATTTGCGTCGACAATAGCGCCTTCATCAATCAGAAGGATACCGTGCGCGGCAATTTCGCCGGAAATCCGCCCTCGCGCAAGGAAGGACTTTTCAAAATTGATGACCCCGGAAAAATCAATATCCGGGGAGAGCACAGTGTCGAAATCTTCGTCGGCTAATTCATCATTATGAACATCAGTCATATTCATTGTAAAAAATCTTACGCTTCTTTGATGTTATATTTCTTGCGGAACCGCTCGATACGACCAGCCGTATCGACCAGTTTTTGCTTGCCGGTAAAGAACGGATGACAGGCAGAGCAAATTTCCACCTTGATATCCTTCGCCGTCGACCGCGTTTCAATCGCATTGCCGCACGCACAGGTTATCGTGGTCAGCTCATACTTCGGATGCATTCCAGTTTTCATTTTTTTATTTTTCCTCCAAATAATAATTCATCTTTTTCTCAGTGCCTCAGGCACCTTTGAACCGCCATCTCATACCAAACGCAAGGCATAAAAGCGCCTCAGGCGCCTCAGTCTAGGGCGGCTGCGCCGGTGTTCATGGACTTCAATAATGCTTCATTATTCTTGCTTTTTTTCATTCTGTCAATAAGCATCTCGATGATTTCGACATCTTCCATCGGATTGATAGCCTTACGGAGAATCCACATCATTTTCATTTCATAATCGGTGAGGAGCAGCTCCTCCTTTCGCGTGCCGGATTTTTTAATGTTGATGGCAGGGAAGAGACGGCGGTCGGAGAGTTTTCTATCGAGGTTGATTTCCATGTTGCCCGTGCCCTTGAACTCTTCGAAGATCACTTCGTCCATCCTGCTGCCCGTTTCGACGAGCGCCGTCGAGATGATCGTGAGGCTGCCCCCTTCTTCGATGTTGCGCGCGGCGCCGAAAAACCGCTTAGGTTTGTGAAGCGCGTTCGAATCGACACCGCCGGAGAGAATTTTGCCCGAAGTCGGCACCGTTTGGTTATAGGCGCGGGCGAGGCGGGTAATCGAATCGAGGAGGATGACGACATCCCGCTTATGTTCGACAAGGCGCTTCGCCTTTTCCAGCGCCATTTCGGCAACCTGAACGTGGCGCGTCGCCTGCTCGTCAAACGTTGACGAGATAACCTCGGCGTGCACCGAGCGTTCCATGTCGGTAACCTCTTCGGGGCGCTCGTCGATGAGGAGGACAATCAGGTAGACCTCCGAATGGTTTGCCGTAATCGCGTTGGCAATCCGCTGCATCATAATCGTCTTACCCGTCCGGGGCGGCGCTACAATAATAGAACGCTGTCCCTTCCCGATGGGGCAGAACAAGTTGATAATCCGCGTGGAAGACTCGTCGGTTATCGTTTCGAGGTCGAGTTTTTCGTCGGGATAGAGCGGGGTGAGGTTGTCGAAGGGGACGCGGTTTTGGGCGACCCCCGGCTCATCATAATTCACCGTTTCGATACGGAGCATAGCAAAAAACCGCTCGCCTTCTTTCGGGCTGCGGATTTGCCCATAGACTGTGTCGCCAGTTTTCAGCGCGAAGAGCCTAATCTGGCTCTGGCTGATATAGATGTCGTCCGGTCCGGGTAGGTACGAGTTCTGGGGGCTGCGGAGAAAGCCGTAGCCGTCATTTAAGATTTCGAGCGAGCCGTAGGCATAGATGATGCCGCCGCGTTCGGTATGGACTTTCAGCAAGGTAAAGATGATTTCCTGTTTCCGCATAGCCATGAGGTCTTCGTGGGCGATGCCGTAGCAGGAAGCGAGCTCGCGGAGGTCGATCATGTTGAGGCGGGTAAGCTCGTTTATCGAGAGGCGGACATTGCCGTCGTCGTCGCCTCTGGGTTCCGGGCGTCCGTAGAGGTCGGGCATCGAAGGCAGGTTTTTCGGCAGTTCGGGGAGCGGACCCTGCGTATAGGCGACATTATTCAAATTGACGTTGGCGCTGAGCCCCGCCTGATTGATACCCGACTGGTAGTTATAGTTGCTATTATAGGAAGAACCCGAATAGCGCCCGCCGCCACCGCCGCTGCTCCGCTCGTTTCTGTCGTATGTGCGGCGCTGCGGAGGGCGCTGCGGGCGTCCGTTATCATCGCCGTTATCGTAGGTTTTATAGCGGGGCTTTGCCCGCAGCACCGGTCTGGGGCGTTCATTCCGCTCTTCGCCGCCAGCGAATTGCACCGGCTGATAATTATCGCCGTTTTCGGCGCCGTTTTCGGCAAAAACGGGGTTATTTCCCGGCATTCGCCTGTCCTCCGCTTCGCCACCGCCGCCGTTGCCGCCGCCATGCGATTCGTTCCCGCTGTCGTCCGGCATCCGTGCGACATTCCTTTCTTCCGGCGCCGCCTCTTGTTGTTCGAAGAGCGTCTCTACCGAAACCTGCATAACTCCCGCATCAGCAATTTCATCGCCTTCCGGTGCGGTTTTACGGCTTTTCCTTACATATGCCATATCATAACTCCAATGATTTTAACGATTTTTCGGATCCCCTCCCGAGTTTTCAAATCTTTTCAAAATTATTTAAAATTTGCCAAAAAATTTCCTGGGGGTTTACATTCCTGAATATGGCTTTCACGTTACTAGAATTGATCAATTATGTCAATACCTCCCTAGGCGCGTTCAGCAGTTCCGAATTCAACCACGAACCTCACGAACAACACGAACGGAAGACGAAATGAATATGAATAATGGTGATAAACAAGGCAGAAATCGTAAGAATTGTGCGCAATTTGTTCGTG
>JAITNZ010000221.1 GCA_031290205.1 Spirochaetaceae bacterium | reverse complement strand
TAAAGGCAAGGCTTAGACCGCCTGTGGCGGCGTTACCGCGCACCTTACTGTTTAACACAGATACGGAGGCTCGCAACGAGCAAGGGCGCCGACGGCAAAGTGCGTGGTTAGGAGCATGGTGGCGAGCACTGGCGCGTCCGCGCTTGTGCTCGCCGACCGAGAAAGCCTTCCCCCTGTGGACAAATTCTTAATGCGGTCGCCCGCGTAGGTGCGATGTGTTCGTGCCGTTCGTGGTTAATTTTCGAATTCGTAATTGCTGCCTGTGAATGAGCCGCTATTGACATGCACGCCTAGCAGCCTGTCGCTCTTCATCTGGAAAAAATCCTGATAGCGTGAAAGATACCGGACAAAATCGGGGGATTTGTTCTTCATTCTGGTTCGCTGTCTTCAGCCGCTACTCAATATTCTCTTTCTCTGTCGCATCCGCAGACGCCGCCTCCGGTTCTGCTTTCTGCTCGAGGGCTTCCATTCCGGGATGATGCGGCGTTTCCCTACCGCGCAATATACCTCGGGTCTCTCTTTCACCGTTTCACCTTCCTCGCTTACACGCTCTTGTCTCAACCGCTTTTACCGTTTCTTCATGATTCTCCGGTAGCCAGTTCCTCATATCTACCGGAAACAGCATCGGCGTTTTCCGGTGAGTTCGTTTGGCACAGGGGGGGGGGAAGTCCAACAGGCTGCTATATCCTCATTCCTCAAACCCTGCTTCCTATCTCGAGTTCAAAACCCGCCGACTTATCAAAAGGCGCCTCTTATCCATCCCCTATCCCCCATCAATTATTGAACAGCAACAACACAAGTGCCAGAATCATGCCGCTTATCACGAGGGCATAGACCCATAAGGGGAGCTCTTCCTTCTGGGGCGGCGGCTTGGCGGCGCCGCGTGGCGGGGCTGCCGAATAGCCGCAGCTTGGGCAGCCGTTGGTAAAGCTTGCTTCTTCACCGGCAAAACCGCACTTGGGGCAGCGCACCGAAGAAAAATACCGCCCGCATTTCGGACACCGCTTCTCGGAAGCGCCCACTTCGATGCCGCAGTTGTCGCATATAAAGCGTGCTTTTTTTGTCATAGGAAGAGGGGAGATGGGGAATGGGGGAATGGGGATAGGGTTTTACTCCGAAGTATCAGCATATTCCAAGTAGCATTCCCATCCCCCTTCTTCATACCCCCAACGCTCCCACCGCTATTTCCGCTAAAAGCCGCGCGGAGGCTGCCAGATACTCGGTGTTGGCGATGAACTTTGGGCTGTGCAGCCCCTGCGGGCAGCCGACGCCGAAATTGTAAAATACGCCGGAGATCTGTTTTTGGTAATAGCCAAAATCTTCGCCCATCATCGTGGGGGTGTAGCGGACGACGGGAAGCCCCAGTTTTGTTGCCGTTGCCGCGACGAATTCGGTTAACGCAGGGTCATTGTTGGTGGGGAGCGCGTCAAATTGCCAGTCAAAAGCAATCGAAACACCGTGCGTTATTTCAATGCCTTTGCAGATTTCAGCAAGCCGCGCTACCGTCCCCGCTGCTTTTTCTTCGGCAAGGGCGCGGATGGTGCCTTCGAGGAAGGCATCGTCGGGTATTACATTCCATGTGCTGCCTGCCTGGATGTGGGAAAAGCCGAGCACTATCTGGTCGAAGGGGTCGGTGTTCCGGCTGACTATGCTCTGAGCAAGTGTGATGAGGGCGGCGGCGGCGACTATGGGGTCGAGCGCGTTTTGCGGCAGGGCGGCGTGCCCCCCCCTACCCTCGATGCGGATTTTAAATTCGATTGAGGCGGCGAAGGTTCCGCCGGCGCAGACGGCTACGGCGCCGCTTGGATAGTTTGGCGCGCAGTGCTGCCCGTAGATTTCGTCCACTTCGTCGAGTAAGCCGGTGTTGAGCACACTGAGTGCGCCGCCTACGGTTTCCTCCGACGGCTGGAAGATGCAGAGGACTTCGCCTGCAAACTCTGCACGCCGCTCCTGCAATTCAAGGGCGGCGCCGATAAGCGCAGTGGTATGAAAATCATGCCCGCAGGCATGCATCACGCCGGGGTTTTCTGACGTATAGCCAAGCCCGCTCTCCTCGCTTATTTTAAGCGCATCAATATCCGCCCGCAACGCCACTTTTTTTCCTCCCCCCACTAATGGGATTTTTTGCTGCCCCACTAATGGGTCGCGAGATGCCTCGCTACCGGGGGGGGCTCCCCCCTTCCCCTTTATTCTTGCTACCAAGCCTGTTGCTAAATCAGAATCGAGTATCTCTATGTCGGCGGCGCTGAGGATGCTGCGGATATGGGCGGTGGTCTCCCGCTCCTCGCCGCTTAGTTCTGGATGGCGGTGAAGGTGCTGGAATATCCCGATTAAACGCGCTTGCAGGCTATCTGTTTGCATGATTTCCGGCTTTCCGCGTCATTTTTGAACGACTTTGGCTGCCGGTGAGGGCGTAAGTTCGTATATATTGGGATGAAAGCCGAAAATGCGCTCGTAATCTTCCATTTTGTCTAGATAAGCTTGCATTTTGTCGGGTTGAATGATCACATAAACGCAGCCGCCGAAGCCGTTGCCTGTGAGCCGCGCGCCGAGTACGCCCTCGGTTTCCTGTGCGCGCTTTACAAGCCAGTCGATTTCGGGACAGGATACTTCGTAGAGGTCGCGGAGTCCTTCGTGCGAATGAAATATGCCGGCGCTGATTGTCGCGAGGTCGCCTTCTTGTAATGCTGGTTCGAGGGCGCTCATTCGTTCGAGTTCTTGAATGACATGCAAGCTGCGGCGGCGGACTTCGTCCTCGATGCCTGCCAGCAGCTCGGACATGTTCGCGCCGATAAAATCCTTAAAACTCTGCGCTTTATGCTTTTTCGAAAGGAGGGCGAAGCCCCGCTCAAGGTCATCGCGCCTGATGCGCAATTCATCCTGTGCGCTAAAAAATGGCACCCGCGAATCGAGCACGAGGATTTTATATTTGGGGAAAGGCGTCTTGATTTTTGTGATGCTGCGGGCAGCTTCGTTGATTAATAGAAAGCTGTCTTTTCGCGCATTCATCATAACCAGAAAATCGCTGAGTTTGTCTTCGTTTTCGTAAAATTCCTTGTGGTGTTCGTTGAGGCTCGCTATCAACTCTTTATCGCTTACTTGCGCGTTGTAAAATCGCCTAAGGGCAAGCGCGGCGGCAACTTCGACGGCGGAAGAGGACGCAAACCCGATGTTTTGCGGAATATTCCCCGTAATAGTAAAATTCATCCCATGCGGCGCGAAGCCTTTCTTGGCAAAGAGATGAACGGCGAGTTTTACATGATTCGCCCAGCGGTCTTCCCGCTTGTAAGCGGTGTTGAAAATCGTTACCCGCTTGTGTTCGAGGGTCTCCGCAGTAAAAAACCGCAGGGAATTGTCTTTTCGGGCGCTGACGGCGACTTTAAGCGAACGGTTTACCGCGCAGGCAAGGACAATCCCAGAGCTATACTGCCCAAATTCCCCCAAAAGATTGAGCCGCGCCGGCGCTTCGGCTATGACAATCCTTTCATTCTTATCGTTAATTTCGTACTCTTTACAGTGAACAAGAGACGCGTCTATCATATAATCCTCTTGGATATTTTTCTAAATAAAGCGGCATATTCCCGCTCTATTTTAGACAATACTATAAAATGAGTGATTATGCAAGCGAATTTTGAAAAAAACTGCAATTTTTTCCGCACCCTTGACTGATAGCGGTTTTTTATGGTAAACTCCAATCGCCCTGTAAGAAGGAACCGTGCGAATACACGCCGCCTAACCCCGCCAGGTCCGGAAGGAAGCAACGGTAAGCGGAGCTGTATTGCGCCGCGGCAACCCTTCCCAGGGCAACTAACTCCAGCAACTCCCGCACTTGAGCTGTTCCCCGCTATTTTAATCGCGGGGTCGGGCGGGGCGGGAAGGTTCGCCCTTTCACTAAATAGACGACAAATTACCGACCCTAGACGCATTTTTTGTGTGCCGATGCGGCTACAGCGTCAGCGTTTTAACATTTATTCTAAGTCGCTAGAGACGTTCAAGGATGAGCCTTCCCCGCCCCGCCCAATGAACGCGCCCACAAGGGCGTTGTTGCGGTGAATCGTTCATGGCGTGGCGCAGGACACCCTAACACTACGCAATAATGGCAGGTTCACCTTTAGGTGAGCCTGTGCGCCGCCCGCTACGTTTAGGATAATCCTCTGCAGCTCAAGCGGTGAGCGCTTTTCGACGAAGGGGAAAATTAGAGAGGAAAGGAAGAAGGGGGAAGTCTCCCCCTACGCGCCGCAAAATTGCGGCGCTACCCCCTCTGCGGGGGAGTGCCCCCGCAACGCCCCCCCGGCTGAGTGTTGGGCTTGTTGGCTGCCAGTAAAGCCCTATCAGGAAAGTGCAGGGGTATTAAAGAAAGATTATGAGGGAAGAGGGGGAAGTCCACGGGGCTGCTAGACAGCGATTGTTTTTAATAATAGACTTCATTGGGGTAAAAAAATGCAATATAGAACACGTCGGGTTTTCCTTGCGCTATGCCTGATGATGATTTTCGCGGTATGGACGGTATGGGGAGAAGATCTCGATGCTCATGATCTCGTGCCTGCGGCACAGAACGAGCCGATTTCGATATTCAGCGCTTTCCATGATATTGGATGGAATTTCTTACACTCTGTTACCTATAATTACGGTGCTAATTTTGTTGTGGCGGGTGTCGGGACCTACGGCATAATAGCAAGCGGCTTGGATTGGGGCTGGTATACCCTTGTCTATGATTGCGAACCCCTCTTATACGTGGGGGACGCCGCAGGTATCATAGGGTATGGCGTTCCCGTAGCCGGACCTGTCGCCGCTTATATGATAGGCAGGTTTACCGATAACAGAAAGTTACAGGTACTTGGGGCGGCATTGGCTCAATCCGCACTATTGTCAACCGGCACTCAGATTTTTTTAAAAGTGTGGACAGGGCGCAGACAGGCGGGCGTCGGTGATAGAGACCCGCAAACGACCGATTACAGCGGCGACTTTGCCTTCGGGTTCCTAAGACGGGGCGTCATCGACGGCTGGCCATCGGGGCACATGGCAAACGCCCTGTCGGCAGCGGTAGTCGTTTCCGAAATATACGATGACAATATTTGGATAAAAATAGCGGCATATACCTACGCTGCGGCAATAGGCATAGGCATGACTTTCAGCGACCACTGGATGTCGGATATTTTTGCTGGTGCGCTTATGGGATACGCCATAGGTAAAACCGTCAGCAAAAGCTTTAAACAGCTCCTCAGTCCAAAACCGGAAGGAGAAAGCGCACTATCATTTTACTGCACCCCAAACTCAATCGGAGTCCTTCTCCGTATCTAGCGGCAAAAAAATGCCGTTGCCGAAAGGAGGAAAACGGCAACGGCAAAGGAGTTATGATGAAGAAAACTATACCCTATTAACAAATGCTTCGTAAAAAAGGTTACATTTACGGTATGAACATACTGGAGGAACTTTTCTCTCCAAAGGGGAAACATCATACTTCGCTTTCCTCCGCAATCCCAAGAGGGAATTCGAGCTGAATAGGATCGCGCCGATATTGGATATTGAGCTTTTGTTTCCGTTTATGGGGCTCCACTCGCTGTTTATTTATATCATCCTGATTCGCAAAGCCATTGTTGAACGCATAAATCGCAATCTGAGTTCGATGTTCCAATCCGGTTTTCTGTAAAATCAACGAAATATAGTTACGGACAGTGCCGTCTTTCAAGTTCAACTGCTCTGCAATCTGTTTATTCGACAAACCTTGTCCGATATAAGCGGCAATCCGCATTTCAACCTTGTTGATTACCAAAGGTTCTATCGTTTTTTCAGGCTCAAGGAAAAATTTTGCCCTGGACGGCGAATTTTCTTGAACAAATTCCGTAAAAAGCCGTATTACCCGCAAGATTATTTCGCAGCTCATGTAGAATCCATTTTTATGAACGCGACGCACTGCCATGCTAATTTCGTCAAAAACAGAAATTCTCAGAAGAAAGCCGGAAAGCCCGTTGCTGATCCACCGTAAAATGGTAGCATCATCGCTTGCTGTTGTTACAATGATGATCGCCGTATTTGGAGACCGTATTTTCAGTGAAGGACAGATTTTCATCCCATTGAGCATTGGCAATTCAATATCAAGCAGCACAACATCCGGTTTAAGCTCTGCAACAAGATTTAAAGCATCATACCCATCGCTTCCAACCCCGATAACATCAAAATCTTTCTGCGAGGAAAGGATGTTTTTTATGTTATCCCTAAAATCGTCTTGACTATCCACGATTACAACCCTAATCATAATTACCTCTCATTTGTTTTATTAGTATATCTGATTATTAGAATAATTATGAGACCAGTATAGCCTGTTTTTTTTACTTGTGCAAAAAAAAATCACTTTTTTTAGTAATTTTCTAACATTTGTAAATTTCTTATAGACATAAAGGTTAATCTAAAAATTGAATTTAAGGCGATTTTTCTTGTATTATTTCAAAAAATACATCTTGATTGGTATTTCTCTCGTTTGTCCAAACAATTTCTTTTGTCCGTTGGGGGTCAATTTTTTCTTTCGCCGAGCCGCTAACCAGCGCTTTTATCTTTCGGCGCGCGGAAACCTGCGAAAGAAGCCGGGCGCGGACGACTGCCCTGCCGGATGCCGTATACCTGCCGAGCGGCGACCAGATAAAACTGCATTCCCCATAATCTAAGCCAAAATACCACGGGGCGCTCTTCGACTTGGGGGGCGGTAATCGGGCAATCAAGCGCGCCGCCTTATTTGCCGGCGTTTCAGCAGGAGCGCCACCCACATCGGAGTCTGCCTTCCCTGTTTCCGCCGCAAGCTGTTCCAACGGAGAGCCGAAGGATACGAGCATAGTGCTTCCTTCGGCAGAAATGATGACGGCATCTTCCTTCAAAAAAGCTTCCTGAACCTCATGCTTAAATTGCTCCATGGCTTCCGCCGCGATTGTTGCATTTTTTTTTCGTTCAATTACGGTCAGTTGTGGATTATATATCGCTATAATCGCGGAAAACGCGTTTTTGCGCTTTTCCGGCAGGTCTTTATCTGCTTTTATGAGTGAACGGAGTTTGGATTTCGAGACAATCGCGCCGAATGAACGCCGAATACGCGCCGACATATTCCAATGTGCGATAAAAGCGCACAAACCAGAAGAACATACGGCGGCAAACGTAGCCGAAGTGGGGATAATCGGGTCGAGCCACTCGGCGCTACGGGTAAATCGGTATGAAAACCCCCAAAAAACAAGCGCCGTCGCGGTAAGTCCTAAAACAAGAGACAAGGCAGGACGTAACTTCAGCAGGAGTAAAACCACGAGGAAAGCGGCAAGCACGGAATAGAATCCCGTCAGCTCTTCACTTGCTATTCCGATGCTGTTTGCCGTCAAGAGGCTGTTCGCCAATAATGCCGAAACATCCGCACCGCTCAATTCAGGCGGCGAAGCGATTGCGATGTCCGCTACGGTCTCCGCCTCCGCTTCGGGCACGGGCACGGCTTGCGGGAAGATAACGCTCCGCCCCAAAATGCAGAATGAAGCAGCGAGCGCTTTTCCCAAGCGCCCCCGTATCCCCTCAAGCTGACGCCAAATTTCCTTCGCAATGCCATATTTTTGAAGCTCCCCCTCCCGTATTGCCTCAAGGCGTTCGGCGCCTTTTTCATCAAGTTTTTCTTCTTCAAAGAGCTTTTCAAATGAAGCATTGATTTGAGCCTCGACCTCGCCTGAAAAAAAATCGCCCAGCGCGGCAAAATAGGCGTTCCGGCTATCAATCCATCGTTCTTTCAACTCGGTTTCAGTATTTTCAAGGAGGTTTTCCCGGACTTGAACGGACTTTTCATAGAGAAAAGCGGGGTATTTATCCGGCAGCACCCCGCCGTAACTTGCCAGCGACACCCCCTCGCTGAGGAGGCGGTAGAGTGTTTTGTCCAACTCATCGTATTCCATGAATAGTTCGAGCGGAATTTCACGGAATGAGGCATCTGTGTCCGGCATCGTAAAGATGATGGCGCCGTTTTTATCGAGCTTGACGGGAAATTCCCCCTCCTCGAAGCGGTTTTTCAGCGCCAACCAGATTATATGCGCGGTTTCCTTCTCGTCATTGGTGATTACCGGGGCAATCCTGCGAATCTTGCCGTCACTATCCGGCACAGGGCGCGAATATCCCGACGAATAGAGCGATGACAGCCCCGAAACGCCGCTTCCCGCGATTATCGAAACTTCCAAATCAAGCGGAAGATGGGCAACACCTGAAACCGCGAACATCTTTTCAAGCTCAACCGTTTCGGTCTCGCTCGTCCTGAACGCCGATTCAAGCAGCCTATCCCTCCCCCGTTCGTTGAGGCTGATGACATTCTCGACAAAACGCCCTGCCTCCGCCGGCGCGATAGCCCCAAGCCGGATGCCGTCAAAAAGATTCCTGACATTAGCGTTCATCGTCTTAAATTCTTCGTCAAAGCGTTGTATCAATTCGATCGGGTTCGCCGCGCTTCCCGTTGAAATGCCCAAAATCGGCGTCTGGATGATCAACGTTGAAGCAGACATTTCGGTAAGCGTCATAATCACCGAGCCTACCAAGGCAGGCGAAATGACATGCTCCGCACCGCCCGAATTCCCCGTTTCGATGAGCAGTATTTCCTGCGATATAGGCGGCGCCGGCAGGCGGCAGATAAGAAAATCGTATTCCGCTCCCAGCACCGGACCCGACAAGAGCGCCAGGGCGCAAAAAAGCGCCGCAGCTGCGGCAAGCAACGGAACGATTACTCTGATAACGAGAACTTTTTTTGTTAAAAATTTCGCCATTACCCAATTATCGACAATTTCCCCGCTTGTGCTGACCCCGCAATTTTTCAAATTATCATACTAAAACAAGTTAGCAATAGCTGTAATCCCTATTTGATTAAAGGCGCGATTCATGATAGTATTATTTAATACTGGAGGAAATTATTATGGCAAAATTAAATATGAACGCAACGCCGGAAGCGGTCTGGGCGGTGCTACGGGAAGTTGCGGCATTGCAGAAAGAAACGGACAAGATCATCAAGGAATATGCGGCAGAGCGGAAGAAAAATGAGGCAACGTGGAAAGAAAATGAGGCAACGCGGATGAAAGCTGAGGCAACGCGGATGAAAGCTGAGGCGGAGCTGGCGGAAGAACGAAAGAAAGCTGAGGCGGAGCTGGCGAAAGAGCGAAAAATAACAGAGCATATGATGCGGGAGCTTGATGTGAAGCTCGACAAACTTGAGGCGAATGTAACCAGAGTGACGGCAAATGTAGGCGGGTTGAATAATGATATTGGCGCTTTTGCCGAAGGCTTGCTCACGTCTGACCTGTTTGAAATATTCACGACACTGGGGCTTGATTTTGATACCGCACTGCACAATGTTGTAATACGCGAGCGCGGCACAAAACGGAAGCTGGCGGAGCTCGATTGTCTGCTGTTCAACCCGGACGAAGCGCTGATAATCGAAGTGAAAGCCCGCTTGACCATAGGCGATATTGAAAAACATTTGACACGCATAAAAATACTCAGCGAAGCGCCCAACGACCTCATCGGGGGAAAGAAGCTCTACGGTGCGGTGGCTGGGATAAAGATACGCGAGAAAACTAAAGACTACGCCAAAAAGAAAGGTCTGTTCGTTATGGAACCATCGGGAGACACGGTAAATGTAGAAATGCCTGTGGGAGAGCCCGCAGTCTGGTAGATGCGTCCGCACTCTCACTGCCAAACTAGGTAGGGGGTGCAATTTATTTTTCTGGGTAAATTCCCAAAAGCGTGATATGGGGAAGGCAATCTCAGGTACGCGGCACAAGCGCTTGCGCGCCCGCGCTCGCTGCCATACTTCTACCCGCGCATCTTTACTGTAAAGATTGAGAAAACGAGCTACGCATACAAGAAAAACTTTGAGCGGGAAATAGGAAA
>JAITNZ010000202.1 GCA_031290205.1 Spirochaetaceae bacterium | reverse complement strand
CGGAAGACGAAATGAATATGAATAATGGTGGTAAACAAGGCAGAAATCAGGTGAATTATGCGCAATTTGTTCGTGTGGTTCGTGCCGTTCGTGGTTAATTTTCGAATTCGTAATTGCTGTTGAGCTGCCCAACGCCCGGTTGACCTTCTCCCCCCCCCATGATACCTTTGTTTTGTCAGCAAACTTGGGAGGGAAAAACTGAACACTTTTGATTTTGTGCCCCCGGCAGTGCCTCAGGCACATTTATACCCTTGCAAAGGGCGTCCGCACTCCAAACAGCCTAAGCCGGTTTACTGCTGCGTTCAGGGCGCTTTCACTTTGAGAAGGGCAGTGCCTCGTGCTGCTTTTATCGACTTGCAGTGGTTCGCCGCCGAAGAAGAGGGGCGCACCGAAGAGCCGACCGAAACCAAAATCCGCAAGGCGCGCGAGGAAGAGGGGCGCGTCGTCAAGAGTCAGGAATTGGTGGGAGCGGTCGGGCTGCTCTTGCCCGCGCTGGCAATTCTGATAATGGCGCCCTACCTTTTGCGCACATTTGTCGAGATGCTCCGTTTTTTTCTTTCGCGCATTACTGAATTCGACCCGTCGAACGACCAGCGTATTTTCGGCGTATTCCTCATGTATTTTGTACGCCTCGCGCTACCGATTCTCGCGGTGGCTCTTGTTGCCGGTCTTTTTTCCAATATAGCCCAAGTCGGGTTCCTCTGGACGACGAAACCGATGGGGTTCAAGTTCAGCAGGGTTATTCCAAACTTTGCGCAGTATTTTTCAAAAACGGTTTTTTCGATGAACGGCATCTTTAATTTTTTTAAGTCGATTGCCAAAATGGCGATTATCGGATTTACCGCCTATTTCATCATCAAAGGCGGCATTGAAAAGATACTCAGTCTTGAAAACGCTTCCGTCTATCTTTCGCTTACGACGATTGCGACGCTTGCTATCAAACTGTTGATTGCCGCCGCGCTCCTCCTCCTCGTGCTCTCTATACCTGATTATATGTTTCAGCGCTGGCAGTACCGCCAATCATTGAAGATGTCGCTGCAAGAGGTGAAGGAAGAACGAAAGATGGACGAAGGCGACCCTCAGATTAAAGCGCGCCTGCGCGCTCGTATGCGGCAGCTGCTCTCGCAGAATATCGCGGCGAATGTCCCGAAAGCGGATGTCGTCATCACGAACCCGACGCACTATGCCGTCGCGCTGGAATATAACCGTTCGCTCATCGGTCCCCGTGTTATTGCAAAAGGCGAGGACGAACTCGCCCAGCTAATCAAAAGAATCGCAACTGAAAATAATGTCCCCATCGTCGAAAATAAACCCCTTGCCCGTGCGCTCTACGCCGAAGTCGAGGTGGGCGAGCTGGTGCCGCGTGAACACTGGGAAATTGTTGCCGCAATAATAATGCGTGTGCAAACGATCGATCAAATCCACCGAAAATACTCTCAGTAACTCCCTATCCCTCCCTATCCCTCCCTATTTCCCCCTTCGTCCGAAAAGCCCTCCCCCGCTTGAGCAGGGGGAAGGCAATCTCGGTCAGCGGCACAAGCGCTAACGCGCCCGCGCTCGCTGCCATGCTCCTAACCGCGCGTTTTGCTGTAGGGCTTTACCGTCCGCCAACAACCCCAGCACCCAGCCAGCTCGTCCGGAAAGCCCTCACGCACTTGAGCTGTAGGGCTTCACTGTTAGCCAACAACCCCAACACCTAGCCAGTAGGTCGGGAAGCCCTCCCCGCTTGTGCTGTAGGGGATTATTCTGACGTAGCGGGCTGGGCGGGGAAGGTTTGCCAGAAAGTATCGCTGGTAAAAAACTTTAGTCGGCTATTCGCCGACATTCGTAATTGCATTTTTCCTAAGTGGCGGAAAATACATCCGACGAGGAAACGTACTTGCTTAGGAAAAATGGGCGCCCACTTTCTGGCAAGCCTTTCCCGCCCCGCCCGTCCCCGCGATTAAAAATCGCGAGGCGCCGGCTCAAGCGGGGAGGCGCTGAAGGTATTGACACTTTTTGAAAAATCAGGTATGGTTAATCCACATGGGGGCGTAGCGAAGCTGGTTATCGCGCTGGCCTGTCACGCCGGAGATCGCGGGTTCGAGTCCCGTCGCTCCCGAGAGTTTCCTCGTGAAACTCACAGTAAGGATCCCCAAAAGGGATACCTTGTAATGTCCGCTGTGAGGCGGACATCTTTTTACGGGCAGTAGCGCAGTTGGTAGCGCGCTTGGTTCGGGACCAAGAGGTCGGCGGTTCAATTCCGCCTTGCCCGATGACGCAATTCTGGTGTTGCCTAGAGTTATCCGAGTCAAGATATATGCGGATGGAGCTTGGCAGCAGCGCGCGCCCGCACCTGAGAAAGCCTTCCCCCCAACGCCCCCCGTCTAAATCCGCTGCAACCCGATACGAGGCGGCGGCTCAGCATTGAAATCAAACTCCCTTAAAATATAAAATATTTCCCCGCCTCATTCGTCTAGTTTACTGTGCCTTAGGGTGCCTAAGGCACTTTCATACCTTCCGTTCAATATGAGAACGGGGTGATGAACAAGATATTTTTAAGGAGTAAAAAATGGATAGACGTATTTGCAACAAATTTCGGGGCGTGGGCGTGATTATCGCCCTCGCCGTCGCCGGCGGCTTTGCCGCTCTGGTAATGGTCCTCTGGAACGGCTTGCTGCCGGAGCTTTTCGGTTTGCCCCCGCTGAACTACTGGCAGGCGCTGGGAATCCTGGCGCTCTGCCGTATTCTCTTTTCAGGAATTGGCGGCGGTTTTTTTGGCAGGCGCCGAGCGCACCCGCATTTTTTTTTGGGGGGGGCGCATCATAACCCCCTGCGGGAAAAATGGATGAACATGAGCGATGAAGAGCGCAAAGCATTTATGGAAAAGCATAAAGATTTTCGCACGATGTTTCACGACCGTGTTTCAGCATATAACGGTATGCGCGAATTCTTTGATGAGCGGGACAGGGAGGGAAAAAATGAATAAAAAAATGATTCGTGTGGAAAACCTTACGAAACGATATAAAAATGCTGATGTTGCCGCAGTGGATAGTATTAGTTTTTCGGTTGGGGAGGGGGAGTTTTTCGCCTTCCTCGGGCAGAACGGCGCGGGAAAAACAACGTCTATCTCTATCTTAACGACCACCCTCTCTAAAACGAGCGGCACGGTAACAGTGGCCGGTTACGATGTCGAAACTGAGGCGCGCAAAGTGCGTGAGCATATCGGCATCATCTTTCAAAAACCGAGCCTCGACCTCGACTTGAGCGCCGAAGAAAATATCAGGCTCCATGCGTGTATGTATGGTATGTTCGCTTACCGCCCCTTTTTTAGCTGGATGCCGAAAGCATATCGCGATCGGGTGATGCGTCTGGCAAGCATCATGGATATTGAAGATAAAATCTGGAAGCCGCTTAAAACTTTTTCAGGCGGTATGCGGCGTAAAATCGAAATCGTCCGCAGCCTTGTGCACGAGCCCGCGGTCTTGTTCCTCGATGAACCGACGCAGGGGCTCGACCCGGTAAGCCGCCGCAGTTTGTGGGAATATATCAATCAGACGCGTAAAGAAAACGGCACGACGGTCTTCCTCACCACTCACTATATTGATGAAGCTGAGGGGGTAGATAAACTCTGTATGTTGCAGCGCGGTAAAATAATTTTTTGCGGTGCGCCTGCGGAATTAAAACAATCGCTGCAGAGCGAATCTCTTGAAGATGCCTATATCGAACTATTAACAGAAGGGGAGAGTGGCGAAAAACAAATGAGCAACCAAAGAGGGGCGGGGAGGGGGCGTGATGCGAAGTAAAATATTGCGCGAAATAAATGTAGTCATCACTTTAGCAATGAGGGACATCAGGCTGACACTGAAGTCGCCGGGGAAACTGCTTATGGCGCTTATCATGCCGGTGATGTTTCTGGGTATGTTCGGCGGGCAGCTTTCCCAAAACATGGGGGGCGGCATGGCAATTGATTTTAATATTTTTATGCTTATCGGAATGTTGGTGCAGGGTCTTTTTATGATGATGGGAAACGGCATTTCGTCCCTTGTTGAAGACCGCATGACGGACTGGACGCAGGAAATTATGGTCTCTCCCGCATCGCGTTATGCTATCATACTTGGTAAAATAATCGGCGCTTTTTTTGCAAGTTATGTTCAGTTTTTTGCGACCCTTATCGTGGGTTTTTGCATAGGCGCGCGCCTCGATGTATCGCAGTTGCTCTTACTACTTGCGTTCTCGCCGCTTATATGTCTTGCCGCCGGTTCACTCGGCGTCGTGTGCATTGGCTTTATACATAAAAGCTCGACGGCGAATATTGTCATTATGAGTTTGATGATGGCGCAAACTTTTCTTTCGGGCGCGTTGATTCCGGTGAATCATTCAACAGGTATCATGGCGGTGTTAAGCCGCGCTCTGCCGATGACCTATTGTGTTGATTTTATGCGCGGTATATTTTATGAGGGCGTCGCGGCAGGGCAGGCGATGACGCTGCACAGCCCGATTTTTGATCTCGTCGTCATTGCGGCGTTTACTGTTGTTTTTTTTGTTGCGGGAACGGCGGGTTTCGTGCGCGCCGAAAAAAATAAATAGAAATGCACGAACAAAATAGCGCCCTTGAGAAGTGCTGTATATAAGGAACTTATGGAAAAAAAATCTGCCGCAGATGTTTTTGCGGAATACCGGCAGCGGCTGTTACGTTTTATCCGCTCACATATTGGCACGCTTGAAGATGCCGAGGATATTTTACAAGATGTGTTTTATCAACTGGCGCGGATGGACAGCCTCTCGAAACCGGTGGAACAAACGGCGGTTTGGCTCTACCGCGTTGCCCGTAACAGTATTATCGACCGCTACAAAAAAAAGAAGGACGCGCCGCTTCCCTCCTATTATGATGAAGACGAGGACGACTACATCTTTAACGACATCGCCGATATTGCCTATGGCGAGGAAACAACGCCGGAAACAGAACACCTGCGCTCACTCATCCTCGATGAAATAAAAACCGCGCTTGATGAATTGCCTGAAGAACAACGGCTCGTATTCGAACTTACCGAAATCGTCGGCTTTTCGGTAAAAGAGGTAGCGGAAAAAACACACACGCCGCTCAACACTGTGCTCTCCCGCAAACATTACGCCGTTAAACGGCTGCGTAAACGGCTTGCAGAATTGTATGGTGATGTACTGGGAACATTGAGCAATGAGCAATGAGCAATGAGCAATGGGGAATGAAGAGTGGGGAGTCGGCGAGTCGGGGAAAAAACTGACGCAAGCGCCGTTTTATAGGGATTTCCTGCTCGAAATGCTCTGAGGACTCGATGCTCAGCAGCAGAGCGCTTTGTCCGCGTCAACAATCATATCACGCTGCCATGCGAGCAGAGTTCTTTCAAGTTCGCGTCTTTCCCCCGCTACATCCGCCATTACGCGGAAAACAGGTTCCGTCCCTGAACCGCGCATCCACAGTGCCGCAACGCAAGCTTGGGCGTCATCATAAAAAGTGATTTTAAGCCCGCCCTTTTTGATGCTTCGCCAATCTTGCACCGGACACCGTTCATCCGAGCCATTAAAGCCCGATGCGAAATAGCCTGCGATATTATATTTCTTTTGCAGTTCATCTTTTTTTTGTTCCCAATCATTTTCAAATATACGTTGATACGTTTCTTTGAGCTTGCTATGGTCGTTGGATTGGACGCTCAGCACTGCTTCGGGTGTGTATGCGTTAGTAGTAACGAAGGGTGGCACTGTTGCAATAATATCAGAGAGAGTGAAATCAGCGTGATATGGATTGCCGGATTTCTCGCACCATATTTGAAAGAAGCCGCGCGCATCCGCCTGAGTGTTCATGCCGCTGCGGATGGCGAATAATTTTACGAGCGCCATCACCGTGCAGAGCGGGTCGCGCACGGCGGAAGGGTGGGTAATGTTGCCGCCCGCCGCGCCTTCACCCAGTAAGCGGACGATATATCCCCGCTCGCGCAGATTCCGCGCAAGGGTCACCACATTTGCCTCGCCTGTTTCGGCGCGGAATGTTTCGGCGCCGAAGTAAGACGCAATTTTATCAATACGCATCGAGGTGGCATCGTTCACGGCGACGGCAACTTTTCTGTCAGGCGTTCCGTTCGCATGATACGAGAGCTCGCCAGTCCACACAAGGTGTGCAAGTTCAGAGATGCAGCAGAGTGCGAAAACCTCCTGCCCTTCGAGCGCACGCACTTTTTGTTGTGCATCATCCCAGATGACGATGTTGCCCCTATCGCCATCGCAATCGGGCATATAACCCAGCAGAAAACGTGCATCCATTTGGTGTTGTGTTTCGAGGAAGGCGCGACATGGGTCGAGGGATTCCCCCTCCGGCACGATGCGGTGGACAATCGCGCCGCTTGCGTCGTTGATGGCAGCAAAATCAATATCCAGCTTTGCCCAAAAATCGTGGTCGATACTCACGGTCCGCGCCGACCCGTTAAAGTCCGCCACGATACCAAGAGGATAATCATGCAGCGCGTTTTGCAACACGGCGCTCATCACAAAAGAGCTAATCCCGTTTCCGGCAATCAGATCTCTTGTAAATGAAAAATACGAATCGAGCGCACTCCTTTTATGCGCCTGCTGCCTCTTGCTAATATCAGCATATTGTTCTAGCGAAACCGTATTGACGAGGCTGCTAATGCGTTCGGGCGTCCCCTCTTTGTTCATCAAGCGTGTGAATGATTCGATTAGTGATGAAGCTTCGTCGCCATTGAGGACGCCGCCGTCCAGCAGACCGAACTTCAGTCCGTTATAGCCGATAGGATTATGGCTCGCCGATATATAGATGAAGCCGTGCGCCTGCGGGACAAGCTCGCTCCCAAAAGAACGGGCTGACGCCATGATCTCGGGGGCGGCGCACACACCAATGAACTTTACCTCGCAATGAGCAGCAAGCAGTGATTGGATGATTGCCCGCGCAATTTCCGGTCCGGTTGGGCGCGTGTCCATCCCGACAAGCAGAGTGGGTTTTTCTGTACAGCCGTGTGTTTTTATATAATCTGAAAAAACCATCGCCGCCGCTGCCACTATAACGCGGTGTTCATCTGAAAGCGCCGTCTTGCTACTTTCACCATCCCCGTCACATGCAAAGATCCCCCGCCACCCGGAAGCGGAGAGAATCAGACGAGAGAGGGCAGAGTTTAGTTTATCTAAATTAGGCTTAGTTTCCATGATGGGCATTATAAATGCAAGCGAATATGTCAGTCTAGACCTCGACAGTAACGCGCGGCATTCTTCATTGCTCTGCCGACTGCCCGAGATTGCCTTTCCTTTTTTGAAAAAAGTATTGAAATTGCACTTAATTTCGCAACAAATGTATTGACAAACGTATTATGCGCTGATACAATTCAAATATGCCATTGCAAATGGCAAAATCTTTTGGAGGAAATTATAGAAACTATGGAAAAAAAAGTAAAAGACAACAGTGTATATTGGTTTATCGGGACCGGCTTGGTCATTGGCGGCTTGGCGACGGTGCTTACCAAATTTGGCAATCCCGCCAACATGGGTTTGTGCGCGGCTTGTTTTATTCGGGATCTAGCCGGCGGGCTTGGACTAGACGGCGCGGCGCCCGTGCAATACTTACGCCCCGAAATCGCGGGCTTTTTATTGGGGGCATTTATCTTGTCCTTCGCGCGCCGTGAATGGAAAAGCGTCGGCGGTTCAGCATCGTTAAGCCGCTTCTTCACCGCGTTTTTTGTGATGATTGGCGCGCTGGTCTTCCTCGGCTGCCCCTTGCGCTTAATGCTCCGCCTCGGTGGGGGCGACCTCAATGCGGTAATTGGCTTGATTGGCTTTGGCGCCGGAGTGGGCGGCGGAAGCCTGCTTATCCGCCGGGGCTTTTCTTTTGGCAAGACGGAGCAGCAAAAAACGTCAAACGGTTTTATCATGCCCGTCTTGGCACTCGCTCTTTTGGCGTTCCTCGTCATCCGTCCGGCTTTTATACACTTTAGTGAGTCGGGACCCGGCTCAATGCATGCGCCGGTGCTTATTTCGTTAGTTGCGGCGCTTATCGTAGGCGCCCTCGTTCAGCGAAGCGGGCTCTGCATGTCGGGGAGTATCCGTAATATATTTTTAATTCGTAAACCGGGTATGTTCGTGGGCTATGCCGCGATATTTATCGCCGCGTTAATTGGCAATCTTATTTTGGGTAAATTCAATTTAGGATTTGCCGGACAGCCGATCGCGCATACGGATTTTATTTTTAATTTTCTGGGCATGGCATTAGTCGGATACGGTTCAGTGTTGTTGGGCGGCTGCCCGCTGCGTCAGCTTGTTATGGCAGGCGAAGGCAATGCCGACGCGGGTATAAGCATACTGGGCTTTCTCGTTGCCGGCGCCACCGCCCATAACTTTGGGATCGCCGCATCCCCTACCGGCGTTCCCCTAAACGGGAAGATAGCCGTCGTCATCGGCTTTGTCGTCATCACGCTGATTGTCATGTCGTCCAATAAAAAAACTGCGGTAGCATAAAAGGATAAAAAATGCATCTACTGATAACATTCGAGACCGTCGGGGCGGCGTTTGATTTTCAAATGCTGATGGATAAAAAACAATTGCCTGCTGAGTTAATACAAAACCCTCGTTGCCTCGGGCTTAGCTGTGCATTTTCCGCCCGGATTAACTTTCTCTGCGAAGATATATTTGAGTTTCTCAAAATAAATAGAGTTGTATATTCAAAAATCTATAAGATTCGTATGAATCATGTAGGCGAGGAACTGTATGAAGAGATGTTGGGGAATAGGTGACGGGGGATGGATTATGGAGTATGGACTATGGATTTTTTATTCGAACTATGGGAATACTACTTGGAATATGCTGATACTCCGAAGTAAAAATCCATCATCCATCATCTATTCAAAATTATAGGAGAGGAAAAAAATTGATTACCCTGAACACTGAACTACCAGAAGTATTCGCCGGTTTTGCTGAGGCGCGGCAACAGGGCTTTCTTGCTATGAAGGACATGAAAGAGCGCGGGCAGGGCGTTGTCGGCTTGTTTTGCACGTATACGCCGGTGGAAATTTTTATGGCGGCGGGACTCTTGAGTGTTGGGCTCTGCGCAACGAGCGACGAAACCATCGCCGAGGCGGAAAAAACTCTGCCCAGTAATCTCTGCCCGCTGATAAAATCCAGTTACGGTTTTGCCGTAAGCGATAAATGCCCCTATATGTATTTTTCCGATCTGGTCGTAGGCGAGACAACCTGCGACGGCAAAGCAAAAATGTACGAGCTCCTCGGCGAAATTAAAAATGTCCATGTGCTCCAATTGCCTCATACGCAAAACACCCCAGAAGCGCACACGCTCTGGCGCTCGGAAATCGTGCGCCTCAAGGAGCGGGTGGAAAAAGATTTTGCCGTTTCGATTAGCGATGAACAATTACGCGCTGCGATTCACCGGCGAAATATTGAGCGCGCCCTGCTTAAAGAGCTATACGAACTCTCCGTGTTGACGCCGCCGCCCATGAGCGGGCTCGATCAGCTCCGCGTGCTTTTCGGCGCTCAGTTTAAGTTTAATCACGAAACAAAAGTGGCGGAGCTACGCGCCGCTATCGATTCGATTAAGGCGGCATATACTGCCGGTAAACGCCCCATCAGCGAAAGCGCGCCGCGTATTCTCGTGACCGGCTGTCCGCTCGGCGGCGTTACCGAAAAGGTCGTGAAGGTGATTGAAGAGGCGGGCGCGGTGGTGGTGGCTTACGAAAATTGCACGGGCGCCAAGCAGTTCGACCGGCAGTGTCCTGAATCAGGCGACCCGCTTACGAATATTGCCGACTTTTATCTGCAAATCGGCTGTTCGATTATGACGCCGAATCCCAACCGGCTCGAGCTGCTCGACCGGCTTTGCCGTCAGTTTAAGGTGCAGGGTGTCGTCGAAATGACGCTGCAAGCCTGCCACAGCTACGCGGTCGAAGCGCACACGATAAAGCGCCATCTTGAAGCGCAAAAGATTCCCTACCTTCAGCTCGAAACTGATTACGGGACCGCTGACATAGGACAACTAGCAACCCGAGCCGGCGCCTTTGTAGAGTGCCTTAGCGTGCCTTAGCACTTTTAAGCCCTTTGCCTTCACTTTGAAAAGGGCGATTCATGCAGAAGGGGGGGATTTTTGTCCGCACGCTTTTTAGCTCAAGCAGAGGCGCAACAGAAAGATTACGAAAAGGAAGGCTGTTACAACGCTGATATCTTTTAGTTTGCCGGTAAACACTTTCAGGATAACATAGCTCATAATACCGTACACAATGCCTTCCGAGATGCTATAGCCAAAGGGCATTATTATTATGGTGAAGAATGCCGGAATACCTTCGACGGGGTCTGTGAAGTCGATTGTGGTAACGGACTGCATCATCAAAAAGCCCACAATAATGAGGGCGGGACCTGTCGCCGCGCCGGGTATCAGCAGGAACACAGGTGCAAGGAAGAGCGATAGCAGGAATAGTATCGCCGTCACGAGGGAGGTAAGTCCGGTTCTGCCTCCGACGGCAACGCCGACTGAGCTTTCGCCATAACTGGTAACAGTAGAAGTGCCGAGTGCGGCGCCGGCGACTGTCCCGATAGCATCTGCCAGGAATGCCTGTTTTACCTGGGGTATTTCGCCGTTTTTCATCAGTCCTGCCTGCTGGGTAACGCCCACAAGCGCACCAACCGTGTCAAAAATATCGACAAAGAGGAAGGTAAACAGCACGATAAAGAACTTGAGCGTTAAAAGATTCGTAAATTCAAACTGAAAAAAAAGCGGCGCGGCGGGAATATCGATTGGCGTCCAGCTTCCCGCCGGAACACTTGTAACGCCGAATGGAATCCCGATTATCGTCGTAACGAGGATTCCGATAAGAACCGAGCCGCGCACTTTCAGCGAGTAAAGAATGATGATGACGGCGATGCCAATAAGGGCAACGAGCGCACTCCCCGATTTAAGCTCTCCCAACGCGATGATAGTGCCGGCATCGCCTACGACGATGCCGCTGTTCACCATGCCTATCAGCGCGATAAGTAATCCTATTCCGACAACGACAGATTTTTTAAGGTTGGGCGGTATCGCATTGACAATCGCTTCGCGCACATTGAATAGGGACAGGAGGATGAACAGTATGCCTTCGATAAAGACTGCGGTAAGCGCGGTCTGCCAGCTATACCCCATACCAGAAACCACCGTGTAAGTGAAGAAAGCGTTGAGTCCCATGCCGGGCGCCAGAGCCACCGGCAGATTGGCGGCAAATGCCATAACAAGCGTGGCGATAGCCGCCGAGAGTGCGGTTGCCGTAAATACGGCGGAGGGCGGCATTCCGGTTTCGCCAAGCATACTAGGATTCACCGCGAGAATGTACGCCATGGTCATGAATGTGGTAAGCCCCGCGACAATTTCGCGCGAAATGGTCGTGCCATGAGCGTTCAGCTTGAATATTTTTTCCATAAACCCTCTTTGCAAAATAAGCATATCGAAAAAAAGAGCTCTACTCAAGGCAAGCTTCAGCAGATCCAGCAGTTCCGAATTCAACCACGAACCTCACGAACAACACGAACGGAAGACGAAATGAATATCAGTAAGAAAAGGGCGTTCTCGGATAAAGCCCTTACCACAGAGTGCGCGGCAAGGAGCATGACAGGATCGCTGGTGCGTAGCGTTCGTGCCGCGTACCATGGAGTTTCGCAGAAAATACCTTTTGGGCAATTTGCCCTAAAATTCGGAATTACTGCCACCTGTGGGCGAGCAATTTATTTTTCGGGGTAAATT
>JAITNZ010000073.1 GCA_031290205.1 Spirochaetaceae bacterium | reverse complement strand
GCCGCAGGCACTTTCAGCCTTGCCCTTAGTTAGAAAAAGGCGATTAGAGACAGGAAGCGGCGCTTCACAATAAAGCGCGCGGCTAGGAGCATGGCGGCAGCGTTTGCGCGTAAGCGCGTTTCGCGCCGACCGAGAAAGCCTTCCCCCTGTGTCCATCTGTGGAAAAATTCTTAATGCGCTCGCCCTGGAATGGTCTGTGAATGGTCGCAGCAGTTCCGAATTCAACCACAAAGCCGAATAAGTCGGGGTGCAATTTATTTTCCGGGGTAAATTCTAAAGTGACACCTATAATGCTAACGGGGGTCTGGGGGGGGCGCCTCGCCCCCCCAGTGGGGGCGTTGCGGGGGCTAGCCCCCGCAGAGAGGGTAGGGCGCAACGTAGTGCGCCCGTAGGGGGAGACTTCCCCCTACAGCTCCGCCTGATTTACCCAGAATTTGGAAGTGCACCCAATAAGTCGAATAAGTTTTCACGGATAGAACTCACTTTTCTCTTCTTCGACTTTTTCGACTTTGCGGTTTTCTTATTCATCCTGTAACTACCCACATTTTCATTGCTGACTGAATACTAGTCTCTGCCGGGCAGAATCTGATGGAGCGCCGCGCCCTCCAGACTGAAGGAGGCGCCGCCTGAACTAGTATCCGGTAGTAGCTGTATCCGCGCGAGGACTTCGAGCGGCTGCTCGCTGTTGATGACGGCGGCGAAGGGGCAGATCACGCGGACCATGCCGAGCAGCGTCGTTTTGTTTTCATAACCAACCAGAAAATCAAAGGAGCTGCGCTCGTTCTCTGCAAGGATGTTCGTCGCCATCCCCTTCCAGATAATATAACAAGCGTTATAGAGCGGCGGATTTTCTTGCACTTCCCGCCAGCTAAAATTTGTTTTAAGCGTATTAAAGCCCATGATGTTTTCGTCCATATAGCGCAGCAGTATTCGCGCCTTATTTTTAACGCCTTGTGAAGCGTTTGATCGCATGATCCTGTTTATCTCGACTCGCGCCCTGTTATCATCATAGTTGTTAAATAAGCTGCGGGCTTTTTCAAAATACTCTAACACTTGATTTTCACTGAGTATACTCTGATACGCGCCGCCTAACTCGACAAGGTTTTTCCTGTCGTCGCCGGGCAGAGCGGAGGAGGCAAAGCCCTCCCGTTGTTCTTTCGTCCAAATATCAGGATTGATGCTGCCGCGCCTCACGGCGGTAAAAAAAACAATACCGGCAAGAGCCGCAAGGATGCTAAGCGCGTATACAAGCAATTTTGTTATACTGATTGTTGATTTTGGAAATCGCGGAAAAAGTTGTTTTATCTTGCCAGATTCGATCCAAAGCAACAGCTCATCGCTACCCGCATATTTTCGCAAAATGGCAAGCGCCTTCTTTGCTATTCGATTATTCGTATCCGCTTCGAGCACCTTGAGGTAGAGGTCGAGCGCCCTGCCGCTTTCACCGCGCTTGACATTGAGCGCGGCAATACCCAACACGACGTTGGCATCGTTTGGTTTAAGGTCGTTCGCGCTCTTAAAATAAGTGTATGCCCTGCCATAGTCGCCTGTGTAGAGGCAGCAGAGCGATAGGATATAATAAAAACGATACGACTCGCGGTAACGGAGTATTTCGCTTTCAAGCAGAATGATTGCAGCGCCGTATTTTTTTCTTTGTGCCAGCCGCAAGGCATTATTCAGAACAGGATCTTTCATCATATAATTAATATGGGCTAAAAATGCCGCCGTATTTCGACCGCAACCTTCCTATTGCCATCTCCATCCCCCTCAACTCTTCTTCCGAAATGGGAGTGCCAAAATAAATATGTGAATCAACTTTATATATCAATTCACGCAGCGTCATCAAATCAACACGTATCGGTCCTATAGGTAACAGTATCCCCCCCCTCGACGCTTGCGTTTCGGCGGGCGACTGAGTTGAGGAGGGGGGGGCGGGGGCATACTGAGGATAGCCCTGTAGTTGGGGAGAAACCATCTGTTGTTGTTGCTGTTGTTGGTTGCTTGTTACGATGGTATCTCGCGCATCCTGTGCCCCCTGTGCCCCCAACTGCGCGCCGTTAAGAATCGCAATCTTGGTGTCAGGAACATTGTAGATAGTTTCATACATAATACTAGGCATATCTTTTTTAATCTCGAAACCATATTTGTCTTCCGCGGCAAGCAGCACGGTGTACGAGGCGATCTGCCAACGCTCTAGCGGGCGCGTATCAAGATAGTAAGCCGCCGCCGAATCGCGTATCGAAAAAGGCAGGGCGTTAAAGTTTCTGCCAGGAACATATTCAGGCTTAAAATTAACCCCATAGAGCCGCTTCCAGTTGGCAAAGTGGAGGAAGTCGGGGGGGTCTATGCCTTCGACAAAGATGCTGCCCATCAGTCCATACCTGCCGTTGTTTGATACCCACCATTGCTCCTGCGATGTTCTGTCGATAATAAGCTCTTTTTCTATCGGTCGAGAGTCTGTTCTAAAATTCGGCGTGTTCGCTTCGCCCAGCGAAGTATCAATGAGGAGGCGCGAGCCTATATCACGCCGTTTATCCCCCCAATTTTGTATCTTGATATCAATCCTCACGCCGTTGCTCAACCCCGAACTTGCCGTCCTGATAAATGAAAATTCCTCCGTGATAGAAAGGAGCGGCGACTCAAAAGCAAGTAGCGGTTTATGCTCACTACCCCGAAGGAAAACTTGAAAGCCTGACGCATCGCCAAGCCTATACTCTGTGCCGTCAATATAAACAGAAAGAAAACTGGTCTTCCTGTCCTTGTCCCAGAAGAGCGGCTCGTATTTTTTTTTATCAACATCAGTCATATAGTGCAGTGAAAAACGCCCATTGCGCTCGTTGATGGTAAGTTTTATTCTTCCGTCATAAAAATCAACGGCAGACAGCCCAGCCTGCAAAGAGAAAAATAAAACAATAACGAGTGTAATTTTTTGCACGCCTACCACCTTCCCGTCTCTATGTT
Source organism: Spirochaetaceae bacterium (assembly GCA_031290205.1). Taxonomy (GTDB): domain Bacteria; phylum Spirochaetota; class Spirochaetia; order Treponematales; family Breznakiellaceae; genus JAITXS01. Next base: position 1,417 of record JAITNZ010000073.1, on the reverse strand, counting down.
TTCGAAGGCATTCAGCGTCGTCATAAGACGTTCCATCATTTCAAGCGCCTGCGTTTTCACGGCAAGCAGCCGCATCGTCGTATTCGGGTCGGTCTGAGCAAGCGGCATCCTTCCCGTGGCGGCGGGGACTGCCGGACCCGGCGTGTAATTCTCTTTTGAAGTGTCCTGTGCCAAATACGGCGCTATACTCTTCTGATACGCGCTAAGGGCATCCTCGTAACCGGACGCTTTCGAGACCGCGCCGGATGGGGGGGGGGCGCCGTTCTGCCGCATCAGGTCCAGAAGCTGCGCCTCAAGCTTTTTTTGTTTGATCAACACAAGGCGGTTTGACGCGCTCTCGTATTTACGGCTCTTAGTATACTGATTGACAACAACCGTGAACATTTCTTCAGCTTTGTCATACTCTTCGAGGCTGAAAAGACACTCGGCAATCCAATAGATCGCCGCCGACTTCCGGTTATACTCATCATCGGGATTGTTCGCCCGACCATCCATATTCCAATTGTCAACACGGATGCCGTTGACATATCTGCCGTCGGGATGGATGCTGTCCGCATACTGCTTAAAGAGGACAATCGCCTCGTTATACTTTGCCAGATAGTAAAGAGCGCGCGCCTTTTGATAGGGCACTTCCAGAACGCGCACCGAACGCGGGTCTATGCGGGTTATCTCCTCAAAATCGTGAATCGCATCCTCATACTGCCCCGCCGAAATTTGCGCCATCGCAATCCAAAACTGAGCTTCGGCGCGGGACGCGACATTCGCTACATCCTGCTGGAAACGGCGCAACTCGATGATCGCCTCGCCCCACTGCCCGCCCGCATAGAGCTCGATACCGCTCTGCAAACGGCTCTTGAAGGCGCCCCCCTGCGCTGAACCGGCGCTCTGGGCAAAGCCGACCGCAAGAAAAACACCCAAGAGAAGACTGGTAAGAACAAACGTTTTTCGAGCCATAACACTACTCCTCTTCAAATATCGGCATTACCATTTAATACTATAATAAAATACGAATTTAAGAAAGAGCGCCCTAGTCGGTGGGGTGCACTTCAAAATTCGTGGTAAATCAGGTAGGTGCTATGGAAATCTCCAGTATAAGGAGGGGGAAGTCTCCCCCTACGCGCCGCAAAATTGCGTCGCTACCCCCACTGCGGGGCGCCGCCCCGCAACGCCCCGCTGGGGGAGCGAGGTGCCCCCCCAGACCCCCCGTTAGCAATTTAGGTATCACTTTAGATTTTACCCCGAAAAATAAATTGCACCCTAGTCGGTGGGGTGCACTTCCAAATTCTGGATAAATCAGCCGGCACTATGGTAGTAATCCAGTAGAGGAGGGGGAAGTCGACCCCTCGCCCGATAATTGCACCCGAACCGGTGAGGGTGTTTACGCAATTAATCTAGCACGGCGTAGCGCCAGCGAAAG
>JAITNZ010000059.1 GCA_031290205.1 Spirochaetaceae bacterium | reverse complement strand
CCTCACGCGCTTGTGCCGGGGGAAGGCTTTCTCGGTCGGCGGCACACGCGCTTTGCGCAGTGCTCGCCGCCATGCTCCTAACCGCGCACTTTACCGTTGGGGGGTTACTGTAAAGGCTTCACTGTCAGCCAACAACCCCAACACCTACCCAATTCGTCGGGAAGCCCTCCCGCGCTTGCGCCGTGAGGCAATTTCCCTAACGTCGCGGGCGGGGCGGGGAAGGTTTGCCGAAAAAATTCACTGGTAACAAACTTTAGTCGGCTACCGCCGACATTCGATAATGCTTTTCCTAAGTGGCGGAAAATATGTCCGACGAGAGAAACGTACTTGCTTAGGAAATGGGCGTCTGTTTTTCGGCAAGCCTTCCCCGCCCCGCCCGACCCCGCGATTAAAATCGCGGGGCACCAGCTCAAGTGCGGGAGGCGCTGGAGGCTTACTCGCCTAGGTAATTTTTTATCAGTCCGAGCGTGAGGGTGCGCATTTTTTCGGTGATAGAAACCTTGTAGATATGCGGATTGAGGAGCCGCTTGTAGGAGTCGTCGAAACCGGCAAGTTCCGCTTTGCAGCGGCTTTGAATGTCGCCGAGCGATAGGTTGGGCGAAATCTGTTTGCCGTTTTCGAGGCGCTTTATCAAGAGCGGCACGGGCTCCTGCTCGACCGTGTGATAGAAATGCCGGTAGTCCGCCCGCGTGTGCCAGAATGCGCGGCGCTCACCTTTCATTATTTTTTCATCGGCGCCCCCTTCAGCCTCGTCGAGGGTGATGATGTCCGCCACCGCCAAGCCCGCCGCGTCTTTAAGGCGCCATACCTGTTTAACGCCGGGAAGCGTCGTCTTTTCGGGGTTGTCAGAAAATTTTATCGTGGGGATAAGGCGTCCGCCGGAATTATGCGCGGCGAGCTTGTATACGCCGGTAAAAGCCGCTTCGTTGCCGCCGGTAACCATCCGTGTGCCGACCCCCCAACTGTCTATCGGCGCGCCGTCTTCGATTAAAGCGTTGATAACATTTTCGTCGAGGTCGTTGGACACCGCGATAGTCGCGTCTGTTAAGCCCGCTTCGTCGAGTTTTTTGCGGACGGCGACGGAGAGGTAGTGCATGTCGCCTGAATCGAGGCGCACGCCGAAGCTGCCGCCGCGCGAGACGACCTCTTTCCCCACTTTGACAGCGTTGCCGATTCCGCACTTCAGTGTATCGTAGGTGTCGATTAAAAACACAGGATGATCGGGATAGAGCTCGGCGTAGGCGCGAAACGCCTCTTCTTCCGAGGGGAACGCCATTATCCACGAGTGCGCCATCGTTCCCATCACCTTGATGCCGAACTCTTTACCGGCAAGCACATTTGATGTGCCCATAGCACCGCCGATAAAACTTGCCCGCGAGGCGGAGAGCGCGCCGTCTGGACCTTGGGCGCGCCTCAACCCGAATTCCATAATTGCGCCCTTATCCGAGGCAAGCCAAATACGCGCCGTCTTCGTAGCGATTAAACTTTGAAAGTTGATGATATTAAGGAGGAGCGCCTCGATGATCTGGCATTCGATGATGGTGCTATCAATCCTGATGAGCGGCTCCTGCGGGAAAACAACCGAGCCTTCGTCCATCGCATAGAGCGCGCCGGTAAAACGAAAATCTTTTAGGTAGCACAAAAACTCTTCGTTAAAAAATTGCAGCGAGCGCAGGTAATCGATGTCGTCATCGGAAAACGAAAACTTTTGCAATTCGTCGAGCAATGTTTGTAAGCCTGCAAAAATAGAAAAACCCGAACCAAAAGGGTGCTTACGAAAAAACATTTCGAAGATGGCGCGTTCATCCTTCATGCCTTTTTTCCAATAACCCTGCGCCATAGTCAGCTCGTAAAAATCCGTTTGCAATGCCGAACAATACTTTTCGTTTTCATAGATGCTTTTCATTATGCGCTCTCCTCACTAACCAGATTTTTCATAATATATTCGCGGCGTTCCGGCGTGTTCTTGCCCATATAGAACGTTAACACCTGCGGTACCGCCTTGAGCGCGTTGATTGCGACCGGCACGAGTTTGATGTCGGGACCGATGAACTGTCCGAATTCTTTCGGGCTGATTTCTCCCAGCCCCTTAAAGCGTGTTACTTCGCTCGTGCTGCCGAGTTCTTGGATTGCCGTATCGCGTTCTTTTTCGGTATAACAATACTGAGTTTCTTTTTTTGTCCGCACACGAAAGAGCGGTGTTTCCAAAATAAAAACTTTTCCGCCGGTAACAAGCTCTTCGAAGTAAGAAAGAAAAAAAGTGAGGATGAGGTTGCGTATATGAAAGCCGTCGAAGTCGGCATCGGTAGCTATCACGATGCGTGCATAGCGTAACAATGCTATATCACTTTCGATACCGAGCGCCATCATCATGTTGTAGAGCTCCGCATTCTTGTATATATCCGTGCGTTTCTTGCCGAACATATTTTCGAGTTTCCCGCGCAGTGCGAAGATAGCCTGCGTCATCACATCGCGGCTGGTTACCATCGAGCCGGCAGCGCTGTCTCCTTCGGTAATGAATATCGTCGACTCCGCGCCGTGTAATCCGTCTTGCAGATGATACTTGCAGTCTTTTAACTTAGGTATCTTGATGGTGATTTTTTTTGCCGCTTCTCGAGCTTCTTTTTTTACCGAGTTCAGTTCTGTGCGCAGGCTTTCGTTCGCGAGTATTTTCGTTTCAAGTTTTTTTGCCGCTTCGGGATTTTTAAAGAGCCAGTCTTCAACGGCGCTCTTGCATTCCTGCACAAGCCAGGCGCGGATGTCGGAGTTGCCTAATTTGTTTTTTGTCTGGCTTTCGAATACGGGGTTTTTTATTTTGACGGCGATTGCCGCTATCGAACCTTCGCGGATGTCTTCACTCTTATAATCTTTCTTGAAATACGCCTGAATACCCTTCAAGAAGCCCTCTTTGAACGCCGAAAGGTGGCTTCCGCCGTCAGAGGTGAACTGCCCGTTCACAAACGAAAAATACTGCTCGCCATAGTTGTTGGTGTGAGTGAACGCGAATTCAACGTGCTGCCCTTTATAGTATCCTATAGGGTATATACATTCGCTGCCGCCGTCGTCTGCGCCGGTTTCTTCGGTAAGCAAATCAAGCAGCCCATGCGCAGAGATATATTTTTTCCCGTTAAAGTTGATCGTTAATCCCGTGTTGAGCCATGCATAACCCTTCATCCGTTTTTCGATAAACTCTAGATTAAACTGATAGGTGCCGAAAATTTTTTCATCAGGGGTGAACTCGGCGAAGGTTCCGTTTTTTTGGTTTTCTTTTAATTTACCTTTGCGCTGTTTGAGCAAGGCGCCGCGTTCAAAAAACGCTTCGGCATACTCACCATCGCGTATCGTTACAATTCTAAATGATGAGGAGAGGGCGTTCACCGCCTTCGTACCGACGCCGTTCAAGCCGACCGAAAACTGAAACACATCATCGTTATACTTCGCGCCGGTATTAATCACCGACACGCACTCAACAAGTTTCCCCAGCGGAATACCGCGCCCGTAATCGCGCACCTTAACCGTGCCGTCTTTTACTTCGACATCGATACTCTTCCCGTTCCCCATGATGAACTCGTCAACAGCATTGTCGACCACTTCTTTTATCAGCACATAGATACCATCATCATGATTAGACCCGTCGCCGAGCCTGCCGATATACATACCCGTCCGCAGCCTGATATGTTCAAGCGACGAGAGTGTCTTAATTTTCGATTCATCATAATCAGCGTTTTTTGCCATGCTCGATTTCATCTCCTACAATAATTTTTGCTCGATAGCTTCGGCGGCGGCTTTGCCGTCTGCCATTGCGCGGACGACGAGGCTTGCCCCGTTGCGAGCGTCGCCGGCTGCCCACACCTTCGGGTTTGACGTATGAAAGCTCCCCCGTGTGCGGACATTGCCCCGCTCGTCCGTTTCCAGTTTGAGGTCGGCAACCACCCCTTCCTGCACCACGTGGGTAAAACCCATCGCGAGGAGCACGAGGTCGACCTCAAGCTCGAATTCGCTGCCGGACAGCTCGGACATTACCGGTCTGCCGTCTTTCAGCCCCCATTCCACGCGGCAGAGGCGCGCCTTTCCCACTCTTTTATTCGCCTCCCCGTCGGCACCGACGCAAGCGTCTCCGGTGTAAGCATCGTTGTCTCCCCCATTACTCCCCCCCCCGCCGCCGCCGCCCTCAAATGATTTGGTGTTGACCGACCAGAGGCGCTTACAGCCTTCGATGTGCGAGCTCGTCGTCTTGAAAAGCTGGGGCCAAAGGGGCCAAGGCGTGGACGCCGGTCTGTGTTCGGGGGGCTGGGGCATCACTTCGATTTGCGTAACGCTCTGCGCACCCTGCCGGTTCGCCGTGCCGACGCAATCCGCCCCCGTATCGCCGCCGCCTATGACCAAGACGCGCTTGCCGTCCGCATTCACCTGTTCAAAGGGGGGGGCGGCAAGGGAGGAAAAAAATTCGCCGGAGAGCTTGCGGTTCTGCATCGAAAGGAAGTCCAGCGCCTGCATGATCCCGTCGAGCTCGCGTCCGGGAACCGCCAAATCACGCGCCTCGCGCGCCCCGATAGTCAGCAAAACCAAGTCAAATGCTGATTCAAGGCTTGCCGCGTCGACAATCCGCGCCGGCGTGCCGGGAGCAAACGCAAAACGTCCCTTCCCGACGGCGGCGCCCATCTGGAAAACGACACCCTCAGCCTCCATGACGGCAACGCGGCGGTCGATAAAACTTTTGTCCAGCTTGAAGTTCGGGATGCCGTAGCGTAGGTAGCCGCCAGCCTTGTTGTCCGCTTCGTAAACGGTCACGGAAAAACCCTGTTTGTTGAGGTAGAATGCAGCGGAAAGCCCCGCCGGACCCGCGCCGATGACGGCGACCTTCTTCCCGTTACGCTTTGCGGGCGGGCGCGGCACGACGAGCCCCAGCTCGAAGGCTTTTTCGATGACGGCAAGCTCGTTCTGGCGGCAGGTCACCGGCTCGTCGTTGATGCCCAGCACGCAGGATGCCTCGCAGAGCGCGGGACAGACCCGTCCGGTAAACTCCGGGAAGGGGCTCGTGTCCTGCAATATCGCCCACGCCCCCGCCCAGTCGCCGCGGAAGAGCCTATCCTGAAATTCCGGCATCACGTTTGCCAGCGGACACGCCCAATGACAGAACGGCACGCCGCAATCCATACAGCGGCTCGCCTGCGCACGGCGCTCATCGTCGCTCAAGCGATCTTCGACCTCACTATAATCGTTAATCCGCTCCTCGACAGGACGATACCCCGAAACCCGCCGCTTTACTTTCAAAAAACCCTTAGGGTCGCCCATCGCCGTCTCCTCAACAGGAGTATACCATAAGAGAAGTAAGAGGGGGAAGTCTCCCCCTACGCGCCGGGTGCACTTCCAAATTCGGGGTAAATCAGCCGACACTATGGTAGTAATCCAGTAGAGGAGGGGGAAGTCTCCCCCTACGGGCGCACTGCGTTGCGCCCTACCCCCTCTGCGGGGGGTATCCCCCCGCAACGCCCCCC
>JAITNZ010000164.1 GCA_031290205.1 Spirochaetaceae bacterium | reverse complement strand
TGGAATTTACCACGAACAATGAATCGCCCTTTTCATGGTGAAGGCAAGGATGAAAGTGCCTAAGGCACTTTTTGTATTTATAGAGCATCACGGCGCTGAAGAGCAGCAGTAGTCCCGCGATGTAGGTAAATATGACAATCTTAATTTCGGATATGATGATAAAGTTGTCTTTCAAATTCAAGATAATATAGTTTTTAATATTATCCGTAATGATCGTTTCGGAAAAATCTTCCGCCGACTCAATCCATAGCGATACAATTGTAGATAGTTTTTCCGCTGCCCCCTCGTTAGCCCCCCCCTCGACGCTTTGCACATACAGCATATCGATGCCTCTTTCAGATGCCATATCAAGCTGCGCCGTATTTTGCGCGATACCATACCGGTATAAAAAATTATAGTTTGAAGGAAAATCAATAGGGAAACCTTTTTCATTACAGAGTTCGACAAAGGGTTTAAGCAGAGACAAAGGCGTCGTGTATCTTTTTGATGACTGGATGATATGTAAAGGCAAGCCCCCCCCACAGAGACGAGCGTAGAGCACGACGGTGTTGTCGTCCTTGATAGAATCCAACAGCGCACGTAAACCCGCAAAGCCCGAAGCGCCCGCGCTTGGTTCCCATTCATCGCCAAGAAAAGCAACGCGGACATGAATCGCAGTGCCCTCATTCAGTGTTTTTTTTATATAATTAATGGCAAGTTCAAAACCAAAATGAAAATCGTCGTCAGTATCACCGAGTGATGAAATAGGGATCGCCAAAACAAAATGAGTTTTGTTTGTTCGTTCGCTCACCCCTTCACTATTGGTATCTAAATCAACATAGATTGAGGCGCCGTCCGCGCCGTCCGCGCCATCCGCTGATAACAGCGATTCTTCGGTAAAAGTGATGTTTTCGTCCGCTAGACGCTCTTTAAGCAGCGTTTCCCGACTTAATTCCCTATCCCTCACTTCGGACGATACGGAAGTTTCATCAATGGCGAAAATCGAATTGTACTGAGCGAAGAATAGAAGGATGGTAAAAATAATGGTAGAAATGAATCGCCCTTCTCTTACCAAAGGCAAGGCTAAAAGTGTCCCAGACACTGCCTGAGGCGGAATAATGGGGGGAAAAAAATTCATAGGGTTTCCGCGCGGATAAGCATTTCGTCTATCCAGTTAATAAATCTTTTTAAGTCTATCTTTTTTTTATTTTCGTTTAATATCCGCACAATACGAAATGATTCGGCTATAGTGCTTCCAATTACCCCCGGCAGTCTTAGCGTATCACTAATTGTTATTTTCGAGAGCATTATTAAACCTTCGATGGTTGCCGCTTTTTTTAACGCGCCAAGCAGCGCGCCTTCCGTTATATCAAAAGAGGCGATACTAAAAATCACTTTCCCATAGGGGCTTAGCATATTACAGAGAACGATGGCGGCAAACACCAAAAGTGTTATAAGAGGATTCCCCGCTCTGCCGCGGACGGCGGCTATTATCCAAAAAATTAAAAACAAGGCGATGCGGATACTTGTCCAGGGAATAAATAGCAAGGTAATAGATAAGATAACACCTATTATAAACAGCATCACCTCTTTCGTGAATTTTTTTTGTAAGGGAAGCGCATGAGGTGTGCGCCGCGGGGTATCTGACCCAAGGGGCGAGGTAGACCCCAAGGGAATGGCGCCCTTTTCATATTGAAGGCAAAGCATTAAAGCGCCTGAGGCGCCATAGTGACGGCGAGGGCAGAAAGCGCCTGAGGCGCACCACACTGATTGTTGCGTGAACTTTTCAGCGAAGAGCCCCAGGAGGAAGCCTGTGAACATTCCCATCAAGAGGAAGGGGGGCGCGATATACAAGGCGCTTTCCCCTAGAATAATAAACCGGGCAAGGGCTATCTGGGTAATGTTTGAAAGAAACGCGCCGGCAACACTTATACCGACAAAACTAATCGCGCCGCGCCGCGAGCCTGCGCGGTGAAACAGACGGGCAAGCAGGAACATGAGGAGGCTGGATGCCGTCGTGCCGGCAAGCGAAAACAGGAAGACATACGAAAAGAGTGTTCCCGATATAAGAGCCTGTGCCAACACTTTAACGGCAACCAGAGTTGCAAAAAAAGACAGCGGAAAATGTAACGCAAGGATGAGCGGGACATTGGCAAGCCCCAGGCGCAAGAAGGGGAGGGGTTTGGGTATCATATATTCGATGGTAGAGAGAAAGAGGCAGAACGCGCCTAACGCGGCGAGCGTTTTTTTCGAATCACCAGGTGGCGGCATCTAGTTCATCCTTTTGCCCTGCGGGGGAACCTTCAATGGTAACGATAACACGATTCGGAAGGCAGGCGACGAAGTGTCCCGCGCTATCGATCGCCCCCATAGAGATACATATTTTGTTTTCGCAGGGGGAAGAAATGATACGCGTCCTACCGTTTTTAATTTCGACAACTGTTTCCCCAAGCGGTCCGCCCGCACTAAGCGTCTCGTCTGAGCGCAGTGGAAATTCCCAACTTTCATTTTTTTCTTGGGCGTTTATTTTGACTTTTATTTCGCTGTTCGCACCGCCATAAACAAAAAAAGCCGAAGCGAGAGTTATCGCTCCAGCAATTACGGTAAGAATATAATCAAGGGGGCGCAACACGATTGCGTTCCGATTACACGCCTAAAACAGAAGTAACCTCTGGAACCTGCTGTTTTAGGTAGTTTTCAATACCGTTTTTTAATGTCATCTGCGCGTGAGGGCAAGACCCGCACGCACCCGTCAACTTCAACGAAACTGTCCCTTCGGAGGAGACAGAAACAAACTCCACATCACCGCCATCTGCCTGGAGTGACGGACGCACATTGTCAAGCGCGTCTTTAATCTTTTTTTCTAACATTTTGTTCTCCTAACACTGAAAGAATATATCGATATCCTCAAATTTTGTCAAGCTGACTTCAGCGACTCCATTTGTGCTGCCCCGCAATTTTCAACCCTAACTCCGCTTACTTTAGGGAGTCTATACCGGGTGCACTTCCAAATTCGTGGTAAATCAGGCGGCATTGAGGAGGGGGAAGTCGACCCCTCGCCCAATAACCGCACCCGAACCGGTGAGGGTGTCGGGGGGAGGCAATCTCGGTCAGTAGCACGCGCGCGGATGCGCACGAGCTACTGCCATACTCC
>JAITNZ010000119.1 GCA_031290205.1 Spirochaetaceae bacterium | reverse complement strand
AAGAAAATTGCAGAGTGAAAATCTGTGTGTATCTGTGTCCATCTGTGGACAAATTCTTAATGCGGTCGCCCGCGTAGTTGCGATTTGTTCGTGCCGTTCGTGGTTAATTTTCGAATTCGGAACTGCTCTGTAGGGCGACAGGGAAGCCTGCTCCTTTTTTCAAATTTCCGCAGATTTCTCCGAAATTTCCCCGAATTTTCGGAAAAAAACGGGGGATTGACATTTTTATCAACCGTTGATTATAATTCTTTCAAAACTATTGTAAAGGAAGTATTTATGGGGAGTATTGCAGAGATATTGAAGTTTTCAGACGAAGTTTGCAAGAAGCTTCGCAATTGCAGATCGGGAATAGCGGTGGAAGAAGTTTTTGCTTCGTACCCTATGATTGAAACAGCCGAAGATAAAATACAGTTGTTGAGAACAAGTATGGGTGTGAAAAACGTTTACGCATCGCCTGATGAAGTGTCCTCGGAACAGGAGTACAGGGACGATATTGCCTTTTTTGACGAGGGCTCGTGGAGATTAATGCGGTGATAGACGAAGCAACTCGCACAGAGCTTTGTAAAGAGTTTAAGGTTAATCCGGACCAATGCGGCGACTACGAAGTATTTTACCAAACAGTGCTGTTGAAAAAAGTTCAAAAAAAGTATTTGTCGCATTTGGTCTCCTCGGTTGAGGAGTTAATTAATAAAAAACGGCTTGCCAAGAACAATGAGTCACCGGCAGAAACTGATAAAAAAAATGACAGTGCCGCCCTTAACGATAAAATCGCCCAGTTGGGTAAATTTTCCATATTGTTGTGTGCATTGAATATCGCAAAAGCAAAAACTTATGAATTTGAAGCGGGCGTTATTATCGCTTACAACGAAAACAGTGTGGATAGTGATAAACGAATATTAATTGCGCACGAGCTTGGGCATATACTCAATATAAACCATTCAGATTTCACTGATACGCAAAACACTGCAAATATTTTTACCTTTTTTGCGATTAACGGTAAAAATGAATTCTATAAAAATAAAGCGTCCGAATTAATTTTTCGTAGTGAATCCGAGATAATCTCAAAAATATCAGCCCTCTGCCCCATCACCCAAAGTAATCAAAAATCGAAAATTAGATGAGGGCAGACATCAAAAAACCCTGTTCCCCTCCCCCTTCCCCTGCTCTGTTACACTCTTGGCTTCTTCTGTTTTTATCATTACACTTGAAGCTAGCATATTTTTACGAGGAGGACAATTATGAATAATTTGCCTGTTATTATTGCGCTGTTAAAGGATTTGGGAACTCCAGCGATTTGCGTTGCCGGTTTCGCTTGGTTGATATATATTTTTAAGAAGCTCGATACCAAGTTTTCAGTGCTTGAGGCTAAGTTTTCTGGACTTGAGGCTAAGTTTTCTGGACTTGAAGCTAAGTTTTCAGTGCTTGAGGCTAAGTTTTTAGAACTTGAGGCTAAGTTTTTAGGGCTTGAGGCTAAGTTTTCTGGACTTGAGGCTAAGTTTTCTGGACTTGAGGCTAAGTTTTCAAGGCTTGCGCTCGATATAAAGAGCATCAAGGGCAACCACCTTCCCCACATAGAAGCCGCTATTAAGGCGCTTGCGAAAGGCACCTCCAACGAGGAACATGTTAAAGAGATTCTGGACTTAAGCCGCGAGGTGGAACTGAAAACAGCTGACAACGAGCAAGAAACAGCTAACAGCTAACAGGTAAAAAGCAGCAACTATTCAGGCGCCTTAAAATATTCGCCCGATTTCACGAAAAAATTAAGCGCGAACGGCACGAACCACACGAACAAATTGCGCACAATTCGCCCGATTTCTGCCGTGTTTATCACCATTAGTCATATTCTTTTTCGTCTTCCGTTCGTGTGGTTCGTGAGGTTCGTGGTTCAAATTTTCTTAATTCCTCATGCGTGGTTGAATTCGGAACTGCTCTGTAGGGTGACAGGGCAGCCTGCCCCTTTTTTCAAATTTCCGCAGATTTCTCCGAAATTTCCCCGAATTTGCGAAAAAGTTCGAAAAAAGTGCTTGACAAAATTTTTCAATCGAGTATACTGTTTATGTTAGTCGAAATGATTAACCTGCGGGCGTAGCCTTCAGATTTTTAATTCAGTGTAGGGAGTTTTTTAGTATGGAAAAGAGAATTATCGTTATTTTCCTAGCCCTTGCCTTTATTGTGGCAGGGTTCGGTTTCGCGCAGGAAGCAGCGGAAGATCTGGTACCGGCGCCGGCGGCAACGGCGGCGGAGCCCGCAGCACCAGCGGGATCGCTCAAGTTAAGCGGGTCGGTCAAGACCGGTTTGAGAGTGCAGACAATCGAAAGCGAGGGCAGCATCCCCGGCAGCGATGAAGTCGGCAATACTGCGTTCGATTTTTTCAACGATGATATCGCCGATGATGACGGCGTCAACGCCGGGCGGGCAATCCGTTTCGACCTAAACGGTCTTTATGATGCCGATAGATGGGGCGTTAAGTTCGGTTTACGGGTACAACAGGAAAAATTCGGCACTACCCCAACCAGATTTGCGTTGCGTGAAGGGTTTGCTTTTGTGAACTTCCTCGACAAGGTGATTAACGTCAAAGCAGGTTTTATCGACAGCAACGTATGGAATTCGGGTGGCTTAAAGAACAGGCAGCTTTCCAACAGCCTCGGCGTCCGCGTGGAAGTTACCCCGATTAAAGGCTTGAACGTCGGCTTGTTATTCGGCAGCGGCGATATGGACTATGGCATAAATATTGACGGTAGCACCGATCCTGCGAGCAATCCGAGGATAGTGGACGCACCGGTTACCGCTCTGGAATTCTTCAAGAGGCTGACCCTCGGCGCGTCCTACAAGAACGAGCTCTTCTATGCGGCAGCAGCCTACAAACCCGAAGGTAAGTCAAAAGGCAAGCCCTATGGTAAAGGTGGAATAGACCCCAGCAACGGGGAGCCCTATGGTCTATTTGATAATCGTGATGATGATTCTTGGAACAATAAGCAGGGCTGGGTTGAAAACCAGTTCATTTTGGGCTTCGGGCTTGCCGACGATGCAGTCGAGAACCTCGGGCTCAATGTTGAAGCGCTCTTCGTCGACGGCTTCGGCGATGCCTCTAAATATTCACTCTACCGGAATAACATCAACCTCGATGTGAATTACACCATCGGCGATCTCGCTCTCACCCCCGGACTCGAATTCTATTACTATATGGCGCAACCGCAAGATATATGGAATGAAACCGGTCTTGAATCCAGCGAGTTTAGAATCTACCCGAAAGCGTTCTACGAAGTGAACGAGAATCTGACGATTGGCGGCTTTGTAGAGCTGTTTTTCAGAACGGCTGATGTAGAAGACAAGGATACAAAAGCTGATATGTACAAGCAATTGATGGGCGTAGCCTATCGCGATATTCAATTAGCTATCAAGCCCCAGATTGAATACAAAATCGGCAATGCCAAAATCGTCATCTTCGACGAAGCATTCTTCCTAACTTACTATCAAGGCATGGCAAACACCCTGCAGTTCGACTTTATCTACAGCTTCTAGAGGATTGCTGAATAAAAAGATTTGTCCGCAGATGGGCACAGATTATATAAAACTAATCCGTGTCCATTTGTGGATGTCCTTGTTCAAGGGTTTGTGCACAGATTGACACATAAGTCCACGGACAATATAATACAAATTGTGTTACTCGCATTGAGCGAAAAGATTTAAGCAAGCCCCGCCCCGCAGAAGGGCGGGGGTTTTAGAAGGTGGTTTTATGCAATCAGCATCGGTATCAGTAAAAGAACTCAACACATTTTCGCGCCCCCCCGCCGAAGCCGCAAGAACGGCAGGAATGCGCGTATTGGGAACCATTCAACGCGAACAGCGGGAATTATCCTCCCTCATTAATGAAGGTTTGGAACAAGCTAAAAACGGGAAAACCAAACCAATGAAAGAATCACTAAAAGCCATTCGAGGGAAAATTCAGTAATTGTGTATTCTGTACATATTACGGATATAGCAGAAGAGGACATAGTATCCGCAGTAAAATATATTTCCGGCGTATTGAATGCGCCTGCAGCCGCCAATCGTTTGTTGGATGAAATCGAAAAACATGAAACCATACTCGAACATACACCAAATATATTTCCCTTTGTTCCCGATGAACCTTTAACGAATAATGGAATAAAATATGCAATGGTAAAAAATTATATGCTGTTCTACATCATACATGAAGAAGATAAAATCGTAACTGTGCTTAGATTCTTATATGGACGCAGAGATTGGAAAAATATTATCAGCGCCAACACCATGTCCCTCGACGAAATTGTGGGGGCGAGGTATCAGACCCCAGCAGAAAGCGCCTGTGGCGCAACGAATCGCCCTTCTCAAACTGAAGGCAAGGCTGAACCCGCCCGAGGCGGTAACGCATACCGAAAAGAAAGAGGAAAAAATGCAGGTGTTTGATAGAAATCCAGGAGGAAAATGATGGAAACAACATTTGATAAGTTCATTAACAATGATCCCGATGAAAAGAAAATATTCGAAAAGGAATACGATGATTTTGTATTATCGGAATTTGCACTGGAAAAAATGCACGAAGAAAATATTTCCATAAGAGCACCGGCAGAAAAAATGGGGGGGGTCTCCTACTAAAGCCGGGAAATATCCCCTTGCGGATATTCCCTGTATAAAGGCAAAAATAACAACACAAGAAATCGTGGAACTATTACGGGAATGTAGAGGCGGTAAATAAAATGATAATGAATAAGGGGGGCTTGACAGAATCGCGCTGTTCTGGTAAACTTGATTTAGTGATCGGGAAAAGGAGTATACTGTATCATGGATGTCAATATTGAATTCAGCGACGCGGCTTTTAAGCATGGCATAAGCGAAAGTGCCATCAGGCGTGCCATTGGAAATTTCATCTATGACGATACTTTGCCGAACGATAAAAAATTATTGCTTGGCTTCGACGGCAAAGCTCATTTGCTCGAAGTCGTGTACAATGTAATTGATGAGGAAACAATCAAAATATTTCATGCGATGAAATGTCGCAAGGAATATCTCGCGCTGTTAGACGATTAGGAGAAGAAAATGCCAGATTTAACCGAAAAAGAGTATGATGCCCTAGACGAGTACTATACCAAAAACACGTTTTTGCCCATTGGCAAGCCGGGCTTTTTTGCAGCCCGCCAAGCCGCTGAACGAAGAAAACCAGCAATGTCAAATTGGGCTGGTAATACGGTAAAAGCATTGGAAAATGCGTATCCAGAAAGTTCTTTTGCATTATTCGGCACTGTTAAGGATAATACGTCCATTGACCCTGAATAAAGAATCCCCACGGCAAGCCATGGCGCACAGAGCCACCTAAAGGTGGCTCTGCAATATGGGGAAGGCTTTCTCGGTCGGCGCGTAAAGCACGGGGGGCAATCTCGGTCAGCGGCACAAGCGCTAACGCGCCAGCGCTCCTGCCATCATGTTTG
The DNA here is from genome assembly GCA_031290205.1 of Spirochaetaceae bacterium. Taxonomy (GTDB): domain Bacteria; phylum Spirochaetota; class Spirochaetia; order Treponematales; family Breznakiellaceae; genus JAITXS01. The sequence goes on along the minus strand of JAITNZ010000119.1, from coordinate 2,788 downwards.
TTATCGCGCATACCGTCTAAATCAGTAGCAATCCGACACGAGGCGCGCCTTCAGCATTGAAATCAAACTTCATCGGCAATCAATCTAAACAGCAAAGCGCGCGGTTAGGAGCATGGCAGGAGCGCGTGCGCGCAAGCGTTCGCGCCCTGACCGAGAAAGCCTTCCCCAAATTCTCGATGCTACGCATCGCCTAACCGCGCGCTCCTATTAGGGTATCCTGCGCCACGCCATGAACGATTAACCGCAACATCGCCCAATAATAGCGTCAGGTAACCCTATCTTGCCATCACGCTTTCTAGTCGCGCCGCGCGGGGATATATGCTTTTGGTCTCTAAATTTGCACCGCTCTCGCGGTGTGGGTGCGTTCATTGGGCGGGGCACAAGCGCTAACGCGCCCGCGCTCGCTGCCATGCTCCTAACCGCGCACTTTACCGTTGGGCTTTACTGTCCAGGCTTCACTGTTAGCCAACAAACCCAACACCCAGCCAGTTGGTCCGGGAAGCCCTCACCACTTGGGCTACGGAGGATGATCCTAACGTAGCGGGCGGGGCGGGGAAGGTTTGCCGAAAAAATTCACTGGTATACAACTACGCAGAAATAAAACCTAAGCTACTGCTTAGGTCGAGGACACAGTACGCAACAATGCCGCCGTAGGCGAGGGTGCCTGTTTTTCGGCAAGCCTTCCCCGCCCCGCCCGTCCCCGCGATTAAAATCGGGGGGCAGCACAAGTGGGGAGGTGCTGAAGGGGTATTTTGACGATAATAGGTATATGGGGTATACTTCTATTTATGCGAAGAGTTATCGGGGTTTTAACTGTTTTTTTTCTTTTCCTTGCCGCAAATATCATGGCTGCGGAAACAGGAGCAGACTTTTATGATTCCTTTGCCGATTTTTTAAATAGTGTCTATGGAATAGATGATAACATCGGTTTGACGACGCTACCTGTGCTGAATATTCCCATGGGCGGCAAAGCCGAAGCTATGGCGGGCGCATTTTCCGCCGTTTCCGATGATATTTCTTTTATCGAGTGGAATCCTGCCGGTTCAGCGATGCTCGATAATGGTTCGCTCGCATTCTTTCATAACAACTGGATTGCCGACACTAAAATTGAGACGGCGGCATTTTCGAATAAGATTGGCAATTTCGGCTTCGGCGCGGCGGGAAAATGGCTCTACACGCCGTTTACCGAATACAGTGAATGGGGCGAGCGGGCATCGAAAGGCTATTATTCCGAAGCGGTGGGCACGCTCAATTTTTCCTATACTTTTTTTCCAGGCTATTATTTTCCCGGGATTGCGTTTGGCGTCAATATCAAGGGCGCACTGCGGATAATGCCCGATTTTGCCGAATATGCCTCCGAAACGGCGGGCGCCTTCGCCGTCGATGCAGGGTTGCTTACGCGGATAAACCTCTTTAAGTTCTACGGCGCGAGGGAAAAAAACATGTCTTTTGCCCTTGTCCTCCGTAATTTTGGTCCCAAAGTCATTGACGAGCCGCTCCCCACGGTCGCCGTTGTCGGGCTTGCATACAAACCGTTCCGCCCTATTTCGCTTTCCTGCGACGTATCCTTCCCGCTGAATTTTCAAGACTTCGCCCTATCCGAAAAACCGTACTTTGCATTTGGGCTTGCCGTCGCCGTTACGGATTTTCTTTCGATGAGGGCGGGCTTCATGATGAAAGCGGGAGGCTCCCGTTTCACCATAGGCAGCGCACTCGAACTCGACACGATTGCTATCGAAGTGAACTATTCGCTCGACCTTGTTACTCAGTTTCAATCGTTGAACCGCGTTACCATTGGAGTTCGTTTTGATTTAGGCGACGGCGGGCGAGGGGAACGGAACCAACTAGCGGATTCTTACTATCTTCAGGGAGTTGAATCGTATTCAAACGGCGATTTTGATTCCGCCACCGGATTCTTAAACAAAGCGCTAGAAATCAATCCCCGTTTCGATCCCGCCCTCGAAGTGCTTAAAGCAATAGGCTCAGGAGAGAGTACCAACGAGCGTATTGAAAAATTCGGCGACTTTTCATATTAAGCCCAGCAGAACCCTCACTTATGCTACGTGAGGATTTTTTCCACAAACAGCCCAAGTGCGTGAGGGCTTTTTGACGAGGTGGCAATAGAGAGGATAATAGGGAAGGCGGGGGGAGCCCCCCCCTACGCGCGCACGTTGTTGCGCGCTACCCCGCCCAACCGCCGCGCCCGCAAGGGCGTTGTTGCGGTTAATCGTTCATGGCGTGGCGCAGGACACCCTAACACTCTGCGACAATGCAGGTTCGCCTTTCGGTGAGCCTGTGCGCCCTCTGCGGGGGAGTGCCCCCGCAACGCCCCCCCCGCTATGAGCTACGGTTTCCGTCTAACAGTGAAGCCCAACGGCAAAGTGCGCGGAAACGGAGGATGGCAGCGAGCGCTGGCGCATCCGCGCTTGTGCGCGTACCTGAGAAAGCCTTCCCCTTATCCGCGAATGTTCACGAATAATCAAAAAATTTCCTTTGGAATTCGCGATTTCTTCGCGTTATTCGCAGACTTTTTTCTGCATCAATCCGCAAATTCTGCGGATTTCCGTGATTTTTTATTTTAATGCGCTCGCCCTGCCCTCTACACCAGCAATTACGAATTCGGAAATTAACCACGAACGGCACGAACAAATCGCAACTACGCGGGCGACCGCATTAAGAATTTGTCCACAGGGGGAAGGCTTTCTCGGTCGGCGGCACAAGCGCTTACGCGCCAGTGCTCGCCGCCATGCTCCTAACCACGCACTTTGCCGTCGGCGCCCTTGCTCGT
>JAITNZ010000088.1 GCA_031290205.1 Spirochaetaceae bacterium | reverse complement strand
TTAGCGAAAATATTCACGTTTGTGTTTGAACCTCCCGACGGTGCGGCGGATTTTGAGCTGACCGGCGTCGAGAAAGTCGCGGTGGCGCTTTACCGGCTGAAGGTCGTCAATGTGCCGCTTTCGGGGGTCGCCCGGGTCACGGTGAATAGACCGGGCATCGCGCCATCGACCCGCCTCTGGTCTGTGGACGGGCGGATGATACCCGACAATGAACTGCCGGTGATAACAGCCTTTTGCTTTACCCAGAGCGAAAACATAAGCCTTTCGGAGCCGGAAGCCGTCGGCAGCATTGACCAAACAGCGGGGAAAATCGTAGTTGTGGCGCCGGAAGGAACGTCTTTGAGCGCCCTTATCCCGACGGTGAGCACCAGTGCCGACAGTGATTTTTCCCCCAAGGGCGTGCAGGATTTTTCCAACCCGATACAGTATACGGTTCAGTCGGCAGCAACGGGCGCTTTGAGGGACTGTGAAGTCCGCGTGATTGAACAGAAATCCGACTCGGCGAGTATCGAAATGTTTCAGTTTTTGGCGGCGAATAATTCCCTGAATCTGACGGAGGACGTTTCCGGCATCATTACCGGGTCGAGCATTGCCCTTACGGTGCCCTATGGGACAGCGCTCGGCGCCCTCGTTCCTACTATCCAATATGTCGGGGCGACGATCTCGCCTGCAAACTTGGCGGCGCAAAACTTCAGCAGTCCGGTACAATGGACGGTAACGGCGGCGGACAGCATCACGCAGGCTGATTACTGGGTAACGGTAACGGTGAACGACTGGACAAGCGCCCCGAACATAGCCCTGACGCCGGGGCATTACCAGTTAGGCTACACCATTACAGCTTCCGACCCTGCGGCGGATAGCTACGATGTCTACTATATTGAGGGGAGCGAAACAGTCGCCGCGACGGTTAAGTCAGACGGCACAAGAATTGCTGGCGCATCCACCACCGGAACGATTACTGGACTTACCAACGACGCGCTTTACAGCGTTATCGTAACAGCGCACAAGGCAGGCTCTGCGGACTCGGATTCCGCGACAGCCGGAGGGACGACGTATGCGGTGTATGCGATACGTGAAACCGGACCCGCCGGAGGCTGGATATTCTACGAAAATCAGAACTATGCCGCCGACGGCTGGCGCTATCTGGAAGCGGCGCCTGAAGATTGCGCTGATGCAGAATGGGGCCTGTGTTGGGGCGAGAATAATAATATAGATGTTCCTGGCACGAATACCGGTATCGGGATGGGAAAAGAGAATACCCGCCTCATTGTCCAGAAGTACCCCGATGGAAGCTATGCGGCGCACCTTTGCAAAGATTACAGAGGCGGCGGCAAAGACGACTGGTTTTTACCCAGCAAGGACGAATTAAGTCTGATGTGGACGAACTTAAAACAGCAAGACTTGGGGGGATTTTCCGGTAGCTATTACTGGTCTTCTTCCCAGGACGGTGCTGGTATTATCGATTCCTGGCTTCAGGACTTCAGCAGTGGCTATCAGACGAGGTTCCGCAAGTATGAAGCACATTCAGTTCGAGCTGTCCGGGCTTTTTAACAAGGAAAACACGCCGCGCCGTCCATGGCGCGGTAGGTATTGCTAAGGAACTGTAATTAGTGTCCATCCCTAAAGTCGATAATTTTACGGGCTTCGGGTGCGAATAGGGGCGAAACAAAATATGGATTAGCAATCCATGTGAAATACTCAATGGTGAATTAACGCTGTTGTAGGAAAAATATTTCTTGAAAAGAGGCAAGCGTGATATTCTGCCCGGAACGGTAAAGCCGTCGCCGGATTTCGACTTCGGTCTCGTTGCGCGGCAAAAGGGCGTTTTCGTTGGCAAGCTTCAGCGTAACTTCGGCGACATTCAACCGGCGGCGCGTCTCGCAAGCGGCAAAGATCACGTCCTCCATTTTTCAGGCGTGCATCGAAGCCGAGCGCTGCTCGCCCAGCACCCACTTTATCGCGTCAACGATATTGCACTTCCCGCAACCGTTCGGACCAAGCAGCGTGGGAATCCCATCCGCAAATGACTTAAACCCAAAAACATCAAGACTAATGAGGAACATTAACGGATGGGGATGCCTTTGGATGCGACGTGTTGTTTGATTTCGGCTATGGTGGTTTTTCCAAAGTGAAGGAGGCTTGCGATGAGCACGGCGTCGGCGAGGGCGGCAGCTTGTGCGATCTGTTCAAGCGTTCCCGCGCCGCCAGAGGCGATTACCGGCACATTCACCGCGCCGAGCACGGCGGTGCAGAGTTCAAGGTCGTACCCGTCGCCGGTGCCGTCGGCATCAATTGAATTGAGGAGTATCTCCCCCGCGCCGAGCGCCGCGCCTTTACGCGCCCAAAGAAGCGCGTCGATTCCTGTATCAAGGCGCCCGCCTTTCGAGAAAGCGTGCCAGAGGGGGCTGCCGTCAGGTTTGCTCCCCACCCGCTTCGCGTCAATCGAGAGGACCACGCACTGCGAGCCGTAGGACAGCGCCATTTCGCGGATAAGTTCCGGGCGTTCCAGCGCGGAAGTGCAGACGGACACCTTGTCGGCGCCGGCGTTCATCGCGAGGCGCATATCACCCGCGCTACGGATGCCGCCGCCCACGGAAAGCGGGATGAACACTTCGGCGGCAAGCTGACGGACGACTTCGAGCAGGGTAGCGCGGCTCTTATAGGATGCCCCTATGTCGAGGAAGCTGAGTTCGTCAGCGCCTTGTTCGTAATAACGGTTGGCAAGCTCGACGGGGTCGCCCGCATCGGAGAGCGCGGCAAACTTCACGCCTTTTACGACGCGTCCGTCATCTACATCAAGGCAGGGGATTATTCGTTTTGCTAACACGAGGAGGGGCTAGTGCGCCATGCTTTTCCAGACGAGGCTGTCCTGCATCCCGTCAATTTTTTGAACGAGCGCAAGCCAGTAGTTTGCCTCCGACTGGGATGCATAGGGACCGACACGGACACGATACACGATATTGCCGTTCACCGTGCTGTCGAATATAAGACTGCCAATGCCTTTTTCGGCAAGGGAGGTTTTTGCATTGTCGGCGCCGCTTCTCTTTCTGAACGAGCCTGTTTGCACCCAATAATCGGCTCGGCTCGGCTTTGCCGGCGGCGGGGCGGCACGGGGCGGGGCTGCAGGTTTTGCCGCAGGCGGTTTCGCCTTAGGCGTTGCGGGGGCGGCTTGACGGGGCGGCGGCGGCGTTTCCCTCACGATTTCCACAGGCGCTGCTTGCTTTGGCGGCTCAAAACGGACATCGGGCTGGGCTGGGGGAGTAGAATTGGGGATGGTGATATAGGTTCTCGTATTCCCATCGTTCAATCGTTCGACTTTTACCGCATCCTCGGCGTTTTCTCCGTTAATATAGATGACATTTTCCAGCATGGCGGGCACAGGCGGCGGCGGGACGAGCTCAATGCCGCCGCTGAGGGAAGCCCCTTCACCCGGGATACCCGCGGCGCCCGGAGCAATCGGGGGACTCCTCCGCTCTTCGGCAGAACGGACTATATCGGGCGTCGAGCGGTTTTTCGGCGAAAACGCCAAAATCGAAGCGCCGATAACAATGACCAAAAACAATCCAACCGATACTGCAATAAGCAATAATTTTTTCTTTTCCATAAATAATTTTGCCCCCGACTACCTTTTCAGCTCAAGGCATTGGAGGATGTTCCTCCCTAGATTCCTTTATAGCTTCTATCCTCTCAAACTGAATCATCAGCCTGTCTATTTTCTTTTTCATAGCTGAACGAAAGGGGAATATGCCTATTCCGCCATTTTCTATAATACAAATATCGGCATTTTTAGTAAAATATTGAGAGAGAAAATCATGCTGGCTCCTAAAGCGCCTGATAATCTGTCTGAATGTGCGCTTGTCGCGGAATTTTGCCCGGAATAGCCTCGTCAGATAGGGGGCGCGGACTATTACCAGCAGGTCAAGTTTTTCGAAAACGGCTGATTTATGGAGGACAGCGGCATTGATAACGCTGATTTCCTGCTCTCCGCCTTCCACCCATTCCAGTATCTTCCGGTCTATTGCCGGATAGAGCAGATTTTCCAGAGCGGAAAGTTTTTCCTGATTGCCGAAAACAGCCGCCCCCAGCGCTTGCCGGCTGACCTTTCCATTCGTATCCAGAACGCCCTCCCCCCAGCGGGTAAGCACCGCCGCCTTCTGTTCATCAAGCACTTCGTGAGCCAGCTCGTCCGCATCCAAAACACGGCACCCCCGTTCAAGAAGAAGCCGCGCAACATAATTTTTCCCCGCACAGGACAAGCCCGTCAAACCTATCAGCATTTGTTTGCGGGGAACGGGGTTTGGGGTTTTACTTCGGATTATAGTAATATTACTTGAATTATGCTGATATATCAATGTAAAATCTTCCCCGTTCCCTTTAGTAAGAGTTATGTGCCATGAATTTCTGAACATCTCGGAAAATATTGTGGCGCCACCACCCCTGCCGGTACGAAACATTTTTTTATTGTAGCGCGCCGGTCAATACCGCGCAGCTTGCTGCGTTTCTGATTATGCAACGCTTACAAGTTTCCGGTATGGAGCGGCGCAGTACTCAAAATTTCCTATACAACGACAGATTTTTCTTAGAAAAATCTGAAACCCCG
>JAITNZ010000083.1 GCA_031290205.1 Spirochaetaceae bacterium | reverse complement strand
ATAATTTCACCCTATAAATTAACGAGGGAAAATTTCACCCCCTCGTGATAAACTAGGAGGATGAGATATACAATGACTACACAAGAATTAGGGCGGCTCACTTTGATTAAGGGAGCCATCGACGGGAAGTACACCGTCCGGGAAGTAGCGGCAAAATTGCGACTGAGCGAGCGCAGGGTTAAGCAAATAAAGCGCGCCGTCAGGGAAACGGGCGACGGGGCGGTGGTCCACGCAGGCAGCGGGCGGCATCCGTCAAATTATACCCCGGAGGCTTTACGGCAGGCAATAATTGACCTGAAACGGAGTGAGTTCTACAAAAACACGAACTTCACGCATTTCAGGGAATTGTTATCCGAGTGCGAGAACATCAGCATAGGCTACACGACGCTTTCGACAATTTTGAAAACGGTCGGCATCGTCTCCAAAAAGACGCACAGCACGGGCGGTGAAAAGCATTTGCATCGTCCTCGGCGTCCTTTATCGGGCGAGCTTGTGCAAACGGACGCCAGCCCTTTCGACTGGCTCGGAATCGACAAACGACGTTCACCCCATCATTACCGAAATAAGGCTCGTCGACCCCACAGCATTTTTCAATGTCCTAAAAACCGATTTCCTTAACGGCGAATTCTACCACCGACGAAAACCCTGAAGCGCCATTACCGAGCGTGTCGAAAGTGCAATGGCACCCTGAGCCACCACCCTGCATAAAAATCGTCCGCTTCTTACCGAAGGCAAGGCTGAAAGTGCCGAGCGGCGCGTCAGTGCCCCTAATGCACCGCACTAAGGCACTCGTCTGCGCGGCGGGCTTCGGTGTCCATGCGTGCTGCCTTAAAAATTGTGGCGGCGCGCGTATACATATTACGCGCGTTTTTTGTATCCCGCGCTTTTTTGTATACATCACCCAGTGCAAGATAATTCATGCCAAGCCCGTGGCTGTTTTCGGCGCGGCGGTCCAGCGCTATTGCGTTTTGCAAAGCGGCAATAGCTTGCCCGTAGTTACTCTGCACTGAGGCGACCGATGCTAAAAGATAATAGTCGTATGCCGCTAACTCTAAATAGTTTCCCGTGCTATGTATCGCAAGCGCATAGTACAGCGAACGCTCGGCAACCGCGAAGTTGCCTAATTCTTTTTCGGCAAGGGCTGCCGTTATCCATGCGTTTGCCGCGTGAAGAGATTGTTTCGGTAAAGTAGCTATACAATCCGCTATCTCATGTTTCACTTCGTCTGCTATGGCAGTATTGCCCTTGTTAGATAATAATTTATTACGCGCAAGGGACACAGTACAGAGGGCGATGAGCACATTATCATTCGCATTACGCGCTCTGTTTAACGCATCGTTTCCAAAAGCAAGCGCCTCTTCCGGTTTCCCCAAATAGTAATATATATTCGAGTATGCTAGCGCGGTCTCGACAAGTAACGGTGGGTCGTCAACAGCAACAGCAATCCGCCTGCTCTCCTCCAGCAGTTCCAGCGCGAGAGTCCAGTTCCCCCTATCAGCCTGCCTGTTCGATTGGTCCAATTGATTTTCCGCCAACGAACGCGCCGTCGTGATTTCGGCAAGTCTCCGAGGCGCTGACGAACAAGAGCAAAAGATGAGGACACACAAAATGAGGAGGAGGAAGGGGGGGGGGAGGGAGGGGGAAAAAATCAAAATTGTACATCCCTTGGATTCGTACCGTTTGATTGGGTGTGCACCCGTTCGGGTATGCCTCCTTTTAAGAGGGGGTTATTGCTCAAAGCAGTCAACACATCCTGCGCGCTGAGCAAGCCCTGACGCAGCTCACTCAACACTACACTCAATTCCGGCATATCACCGGGCAGATAGGCGGCGGTTTTATCGATGTTAGCAAGTATCCCCGAAACAGAGTTGAGGGAACTTTCAACGCTTTTATATACCGAGTTATCGCCTGCATCCAGCTTTGCGCTCAATGTTTCGATATTTGCAAGCGATGCTTTCAGACTGTGCAGAACATCCTCCACTTCGAGGAACGTCCTCCCCAACGTCGATGCCTCGTTTCCTTCGATGGCAGCATTCACATTATCAAGCACCGAGTTTGCCCTTGCAATTAAAAGCAAGATGCTGTCGCTCGTCTCAGGAATGTTGCTAAGCCCGCCAAGATCCTTCGCCGCTTTGGAGTCTTTCACCGGAATAAAAGAGTATTCGGGAAGCTGTTCCGTTCCCCGCCCCGGATAAAATACAAATTGATTTCCAAGACCGATGGGGCTTACCACCAATTCGACGACAGACCCCTCCCGCACATACTTGCAATATTCGTCATATATGGCAATAACGACTTTAACACGAGCATCGGCATCAGCATTGGCATCTTCAGTCAAATTGAAATCTTTGATACTGCCTATCTTAAAACCTTTATAGCTAACAGCCATATTTTTTGCAAGTCCCGATGCTGAGTTAAGCTCCGTTTTATAAAGCAAGTCCTTCTTGAACCACCGGTTATTCGACCCAATGATAAATATCAAGAAAACCAAAACGGCAATGCCGAAAATACTTAATGCACCGACAATCTGATCTTTGTAACGTATCCTAAAACGCATTGTTTTCTTCCAGTACCCCATTATTCACTATCAACACAAAATCCGCAAGAGACTTGGTGATGACGGGGTCGTGACTCACAAAAATGATTGTCCTCCCCTCAGCTTTATATCTTTGTACCATGTTAAAGAGTTTTTCCACCGAAAGCTCGTCGAGCGACTCTGTCCATTCATCAAGAAATAAAAGTTTCGGATCGCATATTACCGCCCGCGTAAAGGCGATGAGTTTCTGCTCGCCCATCGAAAGCCGATCGGGACGCAGATCCCATTCCTTTGTCCAGCCTAGCCCTGCGAGCGCCGCGGCTATTTTTTTTTTACGCATCGTTTCCGTCATCGCGGGAAAATGCACCCGCAAGGGTAATTCTAAAATTTGATAGATGCTCTGATTTGCCCACAACGCGGAGTCCTGAAAGACGAAGCCGCTCTCGCGGCGAAAGTTCAGGTTTTCCTTTTTATTCATCGCCGCAATATCTCTGCCCCGATAGAACGCACTGCCTTCGTGAGGAACGAGGAGCCCTGCGGCAAGTTTAAGAACGGTGCTTTTACCTGAACCCGCGCCGCCAGTTATTGCACTCACGGTTCCTTCAAAAAACTGATACGAAAATCTTTTGACAATAGCGGTGTTCAGCGCCGTAAAAGAAATATTGTGTAACGCAACAAGCGGCGCACGCGCTTTTTCATGATGCACACACATAGTAGAGCCCCGATAGCACAACATCCGCTACGATACACCAGGCAAGAGCTGCGCTTACTGCTCGTAAACCGGCAACGGGAATTTCCGTACTGGAACGCTCGACGGAAAAACCCTTTACAATGGAAATGATCGAAATGATGGTCCCAAAACAAATGCCTTTAATCAGCGAAATAAGGACATCTTTGATGCTTAAAACCTGAAAAAAACCTGACACGAATGCAGCAGGGGGTAATTGATAAAATAGCACGGCAACAAGAAACGATCCTAAAAATCCAAATATAAGAAAATATATATTCAGCAAAAAAACAGAAAACGAAACGCCAAGAAACCGCGGCGCCGCAAGATGTTCGATAGGATCAAGTCCGGTCGCAATATAGGCTTCTACTTCGTGCGTGATAACCATGCTTGCTAATTCGGTAGCAATCGCCGTTGCCGAACGCGCGATAACAATAATCGCCGTAAATAAGGGACCAAGTTCGCGTGCAATGATCGCTATGAGTAAAGGAAAAAGGAGGGATTCTTTCGAGAAACTTTCTAAAAACGGTAAGCCAAACGCGGTAAGCGCCGCACCTATACCGAATGATATTAAAAATGTAATACTAAGCGCTTCAACAAAGGTAAAAAGAACCTGAAAAACAAATATGCCATGTGATACTTTTCCATGAACAACAAGTGAATAGGCGCTTTTCATAGTTCGGGCAAAAAAACCAATATCGTAGAACAAACCTGAAAATTGCTTGGTGCAAACACGAGAAATCGGTATCAAGGTAGCTTACTTAGGTTTATCATTGGGGTTTTTTTCAAAACCCTGAAATAAACGCACCGCAATCGTTTCGAGGTGTTTTAATCCTTCAAACTTAAAACTTTGCAGTGTTGCCGGCTCAAGCTGTTCATATACCGCGTTTCCCTGTTCAATTTGACAGAGCATATTTGCCAGATAGACCGCATCTACTAGGCTGCGGAACTCTTTCGGCGCGGCAAGCGGGTCATGGTGATAGCGGATAGCCGCGACAAGACCTGCGGGGAAATTCCATTTTTCGGCAACGCGGGCGCCGATTTCAGCATGATTCATTCCCGCCGTAACATCCTCAAATGTTACTTGAGGAATATTTTTTTCGGTACAGAATCCCTGTATTTTAACAGCAAGCTGCGGGGCGCTTTTTGAAAAAATAATTTTCCCCATATCGTGCAACATGGCGCATATATAGGAATCATCGAGTATGCTGCGGTCCTTGCTAAAATTTCTGACGATATTATACGCGTAAAACGCGGTCTTATAACAATGACGCCAGAGCATCATTTTTTCTTCTGTTTCCTGTCCAAGGACTTTTTGTGTTCCATAGGAGTAGAGCAGATTTTTTATGCCTTTAATGCCGATTGTTTTTACCGCGCTGATAATGCTCTCTACTTTTTTAGGGGGCATATACAAAGGTGAATTCACCAGTTTGATAATATCCGCCGTCATTGACGGGTCAACGGCAACCGTTTTTGCAATATCAATCATCTCTGATCGTGGATTGTTGACAAGTTTTTGTAATCGAATAATATTTTCAGGAAACTGCGGTAACTCTTTTACATTCTCTACAATGGCATTTGTCAATTCATTTATATTAGAAATCTTTTTATGATCAAACGGAATCGTAATGCGGGCAACCGTTTCTGTTTCTGTGACACACATCTTAAAGCAACTTTCGTCGAGCCCCATTTTTTTAAGCATGAGTACCAGAACGACAAGACCAAGCCCCGCGCCCTCGCTGTCATCGAGCACCTGAGAAAACGCATCCGCCAAATTGTCATATTGCCGCGCCTTCACCAACTTATCATAAATCCGCGCGCGTTCGCTTCCCGAAATAACAAAATTATTGCGGACCTCAATAATAACCGACTCTTTTTTATTAAGAAAAATCACTTTGATATAGCACCCGCGCTCCCGTTGAATAGCAAGGTAGTGATCAATATTTTGCATCGTTTCCGGTTTAAAAAAGAGTATCCCTTTTTTATATTCTTCTGGATTATTTATGTCGAGTTTCTTTTCAAAAAAATAGACCCGTTTTGTATTCGCTTTTTTTGCGTTGACGGCAAGCTCCAGAACACAATACTCGATATAATCTTTAAATTCCTCGCAGTCCGCATGTTTGAGGAAAAGCGCCAGAACCTGCGTAATATACACTTCGACCTCGTGCGGCAGTGTATATGAGGTAATGGTGAGTGGAATTCCCCCATGGGCGCATTTTTTAATTTTTTCTTCATCGACAACGAGTGCCGGTTCGTCATTCATTTTTGCTTTTTTACATCCCCTTTTTCCGCGACTCAAGACACCCGGAACCGCTTATCCTTTATTTTACCCATTTCTAGGAAATATTCAAGGGGCGAAGTCAGCAATTACGAATTCGAAAATTAACCACGAACGGCACGAACCACACGAACAAATTGCGCATAATTCTCATGATTTCTGCCTTGTTTATCACCATTATTCATATTCATTGCGTCTTCCGTTCGTGTTGTTCGTGAGGTTCGTGGTTGAATTCGGAACTGCTGGGGCGAAGTCTACGAAATGTAACTGTCAATAGCGCCAGCGCTCACTGGGGTGGACTTCCAAATTCACGGTAAATCAGCCGTCATTGAGGAGCGGGCGGCAGACATCGGAGTCCCAGAGTCCGCTTTCCCATTAGGCGCACAGGCAGGATAAATCCTGCCTGCATTTTGTAGCGTAATGAACCATTGTCCTGCGCCACGCCATGAACGATTAGTCGCGTCTACGCCCTATCGGGCGCATCATTGGGCGTGCCCGCAGTGTTAGCATAGGGGGAAGGCTTTCTCAGGTACGCAGCACACGCACGGGGGTGCACTCTCGGTCAGCGGCAGCAAGCGCGGACGCGCCGCGCTTGCTGCCATCCTCGACGCCACGAGCATTTACCGTAGCTGCCATGCTCGTTACCGCGCACTCCTCTGTAAGGGCTTTGCTGTCCCGCCTGTTTGCAGCGCTTTTGGACTACGACCCGCCACAGGCGGTTTCAGCCTTGCCTTTAGTAAGAGAAGGGCGATTCGAGATAGAAGGCGGTGCATCATGCCCAGTTCTTTTCATCATTGCCGAATAGGTGTCTTCCGAAGTTATAGCTGTTCTCGACAAGATGATAATAGTCCAGTATCTGTTGGGAACCGGGAAACAACTCATTACACATGGAGCGAATCCACGTCGTGCCGTCGCTCAGGATGACAATCTTTTCGTATTCAAAACAGTGATTCCTTGTCGCCATATCCCAACTTTTTATAGAGCGTAGCTCTCCCTTCTGCCGACGTTTTCCCGTTGTGAAATACTTTTTTCTCTACGGTTCCGTCTTTTTCAAGTTTCCCGTTCTGTTTCACAATCACCATCTCCCATGTTCTCTTGCATAAGTCGATTCCTACGAACCTTTTTCCAGTTACTTCCATTTTTTTTCTCCTTAATATAAAATAAGGACCAGGGTACAATTATCGGGTGTGTGTACACCGTACTCCTATTCGCTGTATGGCGGAAATATGTGCGCTGACAGAAGAGTGCGCGGCTACGTGGATGGCAGGAGCGCGGGCGCATCGTGCCCTGACCGAGAAAGCCTTCCCCAGACCAGAGTAGCACTTTTTCCCCGATAATTAAATCATAGCATCTTTACTGTTTAACACAGATACGGAGGCTCGCAACGAGCGAGGGCACCGACGGCAAAGTGCGTGGTTAGGAGCATGGCAAGCGCATGATAATTTCCCCTTGTTTTGCCTCACCCGGAGGCGCAAAAACCGAAGCAGACCTCACGCAAATCCGCAGATTTTCGGATTGATTCAGAAAAAAGTCTGCGATGGACGCGAAGAAATCGCGAATTCCAAATAAAAAATCCCCGCCGTAGAGCGGCGGCTGGGCGGGGTATTAGACCCCCAAGTGGATAACGCCCTTTTCAAACTGAAGGCGAGGGCAAAAAGCGCCTGTGGCGCAATCACAAATGGATTGTCTTATCAGCCCTCTGCGTCTGGGCGTCTCTGCGCAAACACTACTCCACCGGCTCGCGGTATATCTCGCGGCTTAATATTGAGAGGACCAGAATGCTCCCACGGGGCAAGCGGTAGGGGTGGGTGAATAAGCCGCCCTTGAAGTTGACGCGGCTGAGCGTCTCGCGCTCTCCCGACGGAAGAATCACCTCGAGGACCGTCTGCATGGGATAGGGGTTTTCGGGAAGTTTATGGTTGAAGAGGGCGTATACTTCGCCGGAGTTTAGGTCCTCACTGCTCGGTGCGGCAACGGTTATCCGCGCGATGCGGTCGGTGGGGATAGCATCGCCGCCCGCAGGGTCTTGCGCCACAATCGTTTCCGCCGAGGCGCGGCTGCTTGCCGGACGGAGCTCAAACTCATACCTCACGCCCGATTGTTGTAATTCAATCAGCGCGTCTTCAATCTGCAAGCCCATCAACAGCGGCATTTCGAGATTTTCAGAATCCGGTCCCCTGCTTACCACAAGGCTGATTTCCGTGTGTTCGCTAATGCCCGTTCCCGGCGTCGGCGACTGTTCGAGGATGGTTCCCGGAGTTTCCGATGAATACTGGTAGAGCAGGGGCTCCCTTATCGAGATGAGCGGTATATCGCTACCGCCGAAGAGGTCGCGAAGTTCGCTGCGGACATCATCGATGCTCCTGCCGACATAGGCGCCGATCGCGCTTATCAGCACACCTTGGCTTACCACCAGGCGGATGCGCCGCCCCGCCTTCACGATGCTGCCCGCTTTGGGCTCCTGTTCAAGAATCAGCCCCCTGTCGGCAGCGGATTGCGAAAAACGCAACTGGATGCGGGGGTAGAGTTCTTTATTCTGAAGCTCGATAAGCGCCGCCGTTAATTCTTTGTTTTGAACATCGGGCACCATCACCTCTTCCGCGCCGCGGACAGAGAGAAAGAATACCACAACGGCAATCAGCGCGGCTAATATAAAGATGGCAACGCAGAAACCAAAAAAAAGGCGCGGACTAACGCCCCCCCACCCTGTTCTACCCGTGCCGTCTGATAAATCAAACCATATTTCGTCTCTTATTTTATTTCTTTTCATCTTTTCTGTTACTTTTTCCTTCATTCATTCTAAAAGCGAGCCCGTAAAATCACGCGCGCCGTTCAAAAAAGCCTTCCAGTCGAGCGCTTTTTTGGTTTTATATTGCAGGGCGCTAGCGCAATAGACGCCCCCCCCTGTTTTTATCAGGATACCTTCTTTCTTATCAACGCCGAATACCGTGCCCGGAGGAACGCCCTCCGGCTCAATTATACCACTGATTGCTTTTCCCGCAAGTATGTAAAGCTCGCGTCCCTGACAGCTCGTCCATGAAAGTGGCCATGGCGTGTAGGCACGGACCTGTGCATCAAGCTGGGCGGCGCCGCGCTTCCAGTCTATCCGTCCATCCTCTTTTTTCAATTCCCCGCAATAACATGCTTGTGGCTCATCCTGAGGGATTTTTTCCAACGTCTTCCCGCAGGCAAGCGACCGCAAAACGTCGGTGAGTAGCGCGGGCGCCCTCTCGGCAACGAGACTGCTTAATTCTTCAGCGGTCTCGGTCAAGCTAAGGGGGATTTTTTCCTGCGCAAGGATAGCCCCCGAATCAAGCTTTTCGGCAAGGCATTGGATGCTGATGCCGGTCTCCCTGTCGCGTCCAAGAATTGCCGCCTGAATCGGCGTTGCCCCCCGGTATTTGGGAAGCAGCGACGGGTGGATGTTGATGCCGCCGAGGGGAAAGAGCGAAAGGAATTGCGGCGAAAAAATTTTACCGTATGCAAACGAAACGAGCAAATCAGCTTTAAGCGCGGCAATTTCCCCGCTGCATTGTGCATCGATGTGCGCAGGTTTGAATATGCTGAGTCCCGCTTTACCCTCCAAAACGCGCTGTGCCGAATAGCTTTCTGCCGCCGCGCCGACCGGTGTCGGGGACTTTTTGCCCTCCCGCCCTTTTGCGCTATCAGGATTAGTTAATACGGCGGAAATGGCATAATCCTGCTGAAGCAGCGCCTCAAGACAGGGTACAGCAATTTTTGCGCTGCCAGCAAACACAATGCCACAGGCGGCGCCTGATGCAGTGCCTGAGGCACTTCTCCACTTGCCTTCGATATGAAAAGGGCGATTCACCGGCTGATTTTCTTTTTCAACTTTTTTAATTTTAAGTTCCCGTATTTTTCAAGGAGGCGCTCACGTTTCGCCTCGCTCAGGTGGTCGATGAAGAGGACGCCTTCAAGGTGGTCGCATTCATGCTGAATAACGCGGGCAAGTAAGCCGCCCACCTCGATGGTGAAGGGGCGCCCCCGCTCGTTCCATGCCTGCACTTTGATAATTTTCGGGCGGATAAGCTCCGCCCAGACACCGGGCACGGAAAGGCAGCCTTCTTCAAATGAAAGCTGCGCTTCGGATGTTTCGATAATCGACGGATTGATAAAAACCCGCGGCACATCCCCCTCAACATGCACGACAAAAATCCGCTCAAGGACGCCAACTTGCGGACCAGCAAGCCCGACGCCCCTCTGTTTATGGAGAATGTCCAACATTGAGTCGGCAAGACGCTGATAGCTTTCATCAATTTTTTTGACGGCGAGCGCCTTTTGTCTAAGCTGCTCGTCCCCGAGCGTGAGTACTTCCATTGCCATTACTATCCACGAGCGGCCGACGGGAGTCGAACCCGCGTCTCAAGCTTGGGAAGCTTGGATAATGCCGTTATATGACAGCCGCATACGGTATTATGGGGGAAAAGTTGTTTTTTTGTCAATACGCTGCCTTCAGCAAGTCCCGCACTTGTGCTGTTGCCCCGCGATTTTAATCGCGGGGACGGGCGGGGCAGGGAAGGCTCATCAGAAAACAGGCGCCCATTTCCTAAGCAAGTCGTTTTCCTCGTCGGACGCATTTTCCGCCACTTAGGAAAAGCTTTTACGAGTGTCGGCAGTAGCCGACTAAAGTTTTTTTACCAGCGAATTTTTCTGATGAGCCTTCCCCGCCCCGCCCGCTACGTCAGCAAATTCCTCCACAGCACAAGTGGTGAGGGCTTTTCAGACAAATTGGCTGGGCTACGCGTTTTCCGCCTAACAGTAAAGCCCTAACAGAAAAACGCGCGGCTAGAAGGATGGCAGGAGCTCGTGCGCTTAAGCGCGCGCGCTACTGACCGAGAAAGCCTTCCGGGTGCACTTCAAAATTGGTGGTAATTCAGGTAGGCGCTATGGAAATCTCCAGTATAAGGAGGGGGAAGTCTCCCCCTACGCGCCGCAAAATTGCGTCGCTACCCCGCCCAATAATAGCACCCGATGGGGTGTTGTTGCGGTTAACCCCTAACTCCGCTTAATTTAGGGAGTCTATACCGATTTTCTCGAAAAGATTTTGAATTCTTTTGGGGATTTCGCCCTGATGCCAGACATCCCTTATCTTAAACATGCAGACAGC
>JAITNZ010000150.1 GCA_031290205.1 Spirochaetaceae bacterium | reverse complement strand
CCCGCCCAATAATAGCACCCGATGGGGTGTTGTTGCGGTTAATCGTTCATGGCGTGGCGCAGGACAAGTAAACTTTACGCCCCGCTGGGGGGGCGAGGTGCCCCCCCAGACCCCCCGTTTGCTTTATAGGTATAAGAAACCATCACCTACACGCGCAAAAAGAATGCGGGGCGCAAACGGATACCCGCCGAAATACCGAGGGAAAGCAGCAACAAACCTGCTTAGCCCTTGGGACTGCTGACGCCGTTTTCTTGGGCATGAAAGTGCCTAAGGCACGAATTGCTGGCTTCGGATGGGGTGGAGTTCTTCCTCGCTTACTTTTGAGGGGTCGTCGATGTTGGGGGGAAGCTCGCGGCCCTCTTCGGGTTCGACATCTTCTTCTTGGTAGCCATCGGCTTCCGGTCTGAAAGCTTGGCGTTCCGCTTCTTCCTTGTTTTCCAGTTTTATCTCTATCATCTTAGTAACACCCTTTTCTTGCATCGTGATACCGATGAGGGCGCCCGCTCCGACAACCGTCTTTTTGTTGTGAGTAATCACGATGAACTGACTCGTTCTGCCGAACTCGCAGAGGAGCTGCACGAAACGGCTCACGTTGCCTTCGTCGAGCGCCGCGTCGATCTCGTCGAGCAGACAGAACGGCGACGGGCGCACCATGTAGGTGGCAAAGAGGAGGGCGACGGCGGTCATCGACTTTTCGCCGCCGGAGAGCAGCGTGATATTTTCCAGCTTCTTGCCCGGCGGCTGCGCGTAAATTTCGATACCCGATTCGAGCACGTGGTTGGGGTCGACCAGCCTGAGTTCCGCGCCGCCGCCGCCGAAGAGACGGCGGAACATATTGTGAAAATTCTTTTTTATCTTGTTATAGCTTGCCATGAATTTTGCTGAGGATTCGGCGCGGATTTCGGCAACGACCTTTTCAAGGTCGTCCTTCGCCTTCGTTAGATCGTCAACCTGCGTCGTAATATGATCGTAACGCTCTTTTACTTCGATAAACTCTTCCGGCGCCATAAAGTTTACCGAGCCAAGAGAGTCCAGCGACCGCTTCACCTCGGCGCGTTTTTCCCGCAGATCCGCAATCGGCACGGTAATTTTATACATCAACTCTTCGAATTCCATCAAATCGCGGGAATACGCCTCGCGGAAATTATCTTGAATGTTCTTGATTTCCGTCTCGGACTGGGCAAGCTCCAGGTGGAGCCGCTCGATATTCGTGTTGAGCTTAGCAAGCCCCTCAGTCTGCTTATGAATCTGGCTCTGCGTGCCGGACACATCGCTGTTTCGCTTCGCAATATCCTTTTCCAGCTTTTCCATGTTAGCTGAAAGTTTTTTGCCCTTGTCCTCCAGCTCGGCAATCTCTTCTTCCGTGCCGGAAATCCGATCGTTCACCTCATCAAAACGTTTTCGGGCAAGGAAAAGCTCATCTTCGATAGTCTTGAGGAGGGCTTCCTGCCCCGAAAGTTCCCGCCTGATAAGCTTTCCCTGCTCCTCGGCGGAGACCGCCTGCGCGCTCATCTTGGCGCGGCTCTCCCGCAGCGAGTTCAGCGTCGCTCGATATTCGTTGATTTTCACGCCGAGCGCGCCATTTTCTTCGCGTAAGCGCGCAATCAGCTCGCGTTTTGCGCCGACGGCATCTTTTGCCGCGCGAATTTCGCCGTCAATCGAGCGCTTTTTCGTGATAATCCCCTCCGGCGCGAGAAAGTCGTCGATAAAAGCCGGCGTGCTCTTTCGGTAAGCCTCGAAAAGAGTGAGCGCGTTCTCCGCGCCGGAAGCCGCCTCGCCGAGCGCCGCCGCGAGGCTCTCCGCTATCCGCTTGATGTCCTCAGGCTTGGGCAGCACGCCGACTGAAAGGGCGCGCCCCGCGGCATCCGCCAGATCGTGGAGCAGCGCCTCCCTGCCGGCAAGCGTTATCTTCAGCTTACCGAGCGCGTCCTCGAGCGCATCCTGCGTCCGTCGGCGCTCCGCCGACGAATAACCGGCATCTTTCAGCCCCTTATCGAGCGCGGACACGATATCGTCGGTAATTGTTTCAAGATTTTGTTCCAGACTTGAGCGTTTTTCTTCGATTTTGATGATTTCCGCTTCGCTGGCGCGTATCCCTGAATCATTTTCGCCGATTTGGGAGGAGGCAAGGGTAATATTTTGCTCGAATGCAAGAATATTTTGCTCGATGTCGGCAACTTTCTTCCGTAAATCGCGCACAACGGCATCCTGCTCCTCGGCATCAGCAAGCAATTCTTCGATTTTTATCTTGATAAGCCGCTCACGACTCTCGTTTTGCCCAATCGTGCTCTTGCATTCCTCACGCTGTTCGTTGAGAAGCCGCGCCCGGTCCTCGAGCCCCTGCTTTTCCTTCGCAAAGCCAAAAAGATTTTTCTGCGATTCGACAAGCTCAGCTTCGAGGCTGTTCACCACATCCAAGTTGTCCCGCAGCGACTGAGAAACATTGTCCAGCTGCGCACGGGCGGCATCCCGCTCTTCAGTGCGCTTCTTGAGGTTTTCGGTCTTATTTTCCCGCTCGTCGCGGAATTGTTTCAGCCTGAGGAGGTGAATATCCCGCTCGGATTCGAAAGCTGCTTCACGCAGCGAGCGGTATTTCAGCGTTTTTTCAGCCTGAACCTTCAAAGTATCGAATGAACGCTTGGTTTCTTTCACCTGAACGTCGAGAATTCGCATATTATCTTCGGTTCGGGCAAGTTTGAGCTCCGCTTCATGACTCTGAGCCTTATTTTTCGTGATACCGGCGGCTTCCTCGAAGATATAACGGCGCTCTTCGGGCTTCGACGAGAGCGCCTGGTCGATTTTTCCCTGTTCCATCACCGAGTAGGCGCCCTTGCCGACGCCGGTATCCCAGAAAAGCTGGCGAATATCCTTGAGCTTTGCCTCGTGGCTGTTGATAAAATACTCGCTCTCGCCCGAACGATAAAGCCGCCGCCGGATTTCGACTTCGGTCTCGTCGCGCGGCAAAAGCCCGTTTTCGTTGGCAAGCTTCAGCGTTACTTCGGCGACATTCAACTGGCGGCGCGACTCGCAACCGGCAAAGATCACGTCCTCCATCTTTTCGGCGCGCATCGAAGCCGAGCGCTGTTCGCCCAGCACCCACTTTATCGCGTCAACAACATTAGACTTCCCGCAGCCGTTCGGACCGAGCAGCGCGGTAATCCCATCCGCAAATTCAATATGCGTCTTATCCGCAAATGACTTAAACCCAAAAATATCAAGACTGATGAGGAACATTAAGGGCAGTCTAGCATAATTTTTCGCTTAGCGTAAGATACCTTCAGCAGCTCCCCCCTTGTGCTTCTTGCCCCGCGCCGCCACAGGCGGTTTCTGCCTTGCCAAGTGGTGAGGGCTTTTCGACGAAGGGGGGTAATTTTTTGTGAAATCAGGCGATGATTTCAAGGCACCGAAACGGAGAGGCGCTCGCTGAGTTCGTTGGCTTGGGTAAAACCGATGCTCAGTTTATGGGTGCCTTTGACAGGTTGCATTTCGCCGTTGGCATCGTAACGGGAGAAGGCGTTTTTGTTCAACGGGATGTGCAGCTCTTGTTCTTCGCCTGCTTTCAGGAATACGTTTGCCATTCCGCAGAGTGAGCGTATTTCCCGCGTGCCCGGACTTTCGACATAGACTTGCACCGTCTCTCCCGCATCGCGTTTGCCGATGTTGCGGACAAAAACGCAGACACTCGGCGCAGCGCCGCTTGGTAGCACTTTGGCATCGCGCAGCTCGAATTGCGAATAAGAGAGCCCGAAACCGAAGGGGTAGAGCGGCTCTCCCTTAAAATAACGGTAGCTACGGTTTGCCATATTGTAGTCGTTAAACGCAGGGATGTCGCCGGTGCCGCGATAGAAGGTAACGGGGAGCTTTCCAGAGGGGCTGAATTCGCCAAAAATCGCTTCGGCGATGGCGCGTCCGCCCATCGACCCCGGATAGAAAGCTTGAAAAAGCGCGTTCACATTGTTCGACGCCCACTGTGAAATAATGCAGGAGCCGGAAATCGTTACCATAATCACAGGCTTTCCCTGTGCCGCTTTCACCACTGCCCGCACCAGTTTTTCCTGCCTTCCGGGAAGCTCGATATTCGGTTTGTCGCCGCCGACACTTTCGCTGTATTGGTCGTTTTCCTCGCCTTCAATCGCGCCGTCAAGCCCCAGCACGATGATGACCGCATCGGAACGTTTGGCGACCCCGCATGCTTCGGCGAGTCGGTCATCCTCTTGCGCCAGCCCTTCGCGCCGGTCTTTCAATATATCGCAGCCTTCACTGAAAAGCACCCGTGCGCCTGCTTTTCGGGCGATAGCGCGGACACCTTCCAGCACCGTTATGCGGACGCTCGGCGTCCCCTGATAATTGCCGTCAAGCGCACGCCGGCTGTCCGCATTCGGTCCGATAACGCCGATAGTCTTGAGTTGAGCCGCGTCCAAAGGCAGCGCACCGTCATTTTTCAATAAAATTACCGTTCTACGGGCAGCTTCTAGGTTCAGCGCATGATGTTCGGGGCAGTCAACTTTTTCGTAAGGTATCGCGCTATATGCTTGGTTTTCCGGTGCACCGAGCAGCCCCAGCCGGAGGCGTGTGACCAAGAGGCGCGTAACGGATTCATCAATCTGCGCCTCAGTGAGTAGCCCTTTCTCCACCGCATCGAAGGCGAGCGGGTAAAGGTTGCCGCAATTTATATCGCAGCCGTTTTTTATCGCAAGGGCGACGGATTCCACCGGAGACGAAGTAACATGGTGGTGTTCATGGAAATCTTTAATCGCCCAGCAATCGGACACCACATGACCGTCAAAACCCCATTTATCCCGCAAAATATCCTTTAAGAGGAACTTCGACCCGCAGCAAGGCTCGCCGAGCGTACGGTTATACGCGCCCATCACTATTTCGACGCCGCCCTCTTTTACCGCCGTCTCGAAGGCGGCGAGGTAGGTATTCCAGAGGTCGTAAGAGTCGACAACAGCATCAAAATGGTGGCGTTCGTCCTCGGGACCGCTGTGGACGGCAAAATGTTTCGCACAGGCGGCGGATTTAAGGCTGTCCCGCTCTGGACCCTGAAGTCCGCGAATGAAAGCAAGACCGAGACGGGCGCTAAGGTAGGGGTCTTCGCCATAGGTTTCATGCCCCCGCCCCCAGCGCGGGTCGCGGAATATATTGATGTTCGGCGTCCAGAAAGTGATGCCCTTGTATATATCGTGGTCGCCTTCCTCCTGCTGCATGTTGAACTTCCCGCGCCCTTCGGTGGAGACGGCATCTGCGACCTTCTGGACAAGCGCTTCATCAAAAGTCGCCGCCATAGCGATAGCCTGCGGGAAAACCGTCGCTACACCCGCGCGGGCTATGCCGTGGAGCGCCTCGTTCCACCAGTTGTATGAGGGAATATTGTGCGCCGGTAGCGCACGCGCGTTATGCACCATCTGCGAGACCTTTTCTTCCAGCGTCATCTTGGAAACCAATTCTTTTGCTTTTGCCTTTACATCAAACATTTTTTTATCCTATGCCGCGCCGTGGGCGGCGTTTGCTTTTGCCTCAACATCGGCTACAATTTCTGCATACCGTTTATCATCAAGCTGATATATCTTGATGGTAATCAGCATGACGACCATCAGAATCGCCGGCACTATCGAGAACATGACGAGTATCCCTTTTAAGACTTCGGGTGAAGGATTCGGGTCGTTGGGGATAAAGCCGAAAGAGTCGAGCCCGAAACCGAGCATAAGCCCGCCGACAGCCATGCCGAGCTTAAAGAAGAAGCCGACAGCCGCATAGATGATGCCGCCGGCACGTTTGCCAAGTTTGTATTCGCCGTAGGTAATAGCCTCCGGCACCAGCGCCCATGCGTATCCGCCTGTAAGCCCGCCGATAGCAGTCAGAAACTTGCAGAAAATAATCAGGGGGAAGGTGTTGAATTCCGCGGTGGGCGCCGGTACAAAAAAGAAGCCGAGCGTTCCGATGATGAAGATACCAAGACCGAGATACATAAACGGTTTTTTGCCTATTTTACGGACAGCGGCGGGAACAAACGGGAAACATAACACCGCGAGCCCGCTGCCTATCAGGTTGAACGGACCCATCATTTCAGGTCTGCCGAGGTTATACTTCATGTAATACGCGCCGACCGCGCCGTTAATCGACTGGCAGGCAAAATTGGTCGCAAAAAGCACGCAGAGGACGACAAGCGGCTTGTTCACCTTGAATTGCTCGATAATATCGCTGAACTTGACCGGATCTTCGGAAACCGGCACGACGCGCTCTTTTGTCGTTTTGTAGCAAATAAAGAGGAGGACGCTGCCAATGACGCCCATCACGAGCATCGTCGCCATATATGAATTTTGCTTTCCCACTACATCCGCAAATTTCATCGCGAGAAAGGGCACAAAATAGGCGATGATAACGCCGCCGCCATTAGCCATCAACATTCGTATCGAGGTGATTTTCGCCGTCTCGTCCTGGTCGCGGGTCATCGCCGAAGTAAGCGCCCCGTAGGGAATATTGATGAACGTGTACACCATCGTCAGCGCGATATACGTTACATAAGCATAGACCACTTTCCCTGCGTAAAAGAAATCGGGAACGGTAAAACAAAGCACCGAAAGCACGATAAAAGGAAAAATACCGAGCAAGAGGTATGGCCGGTATTTGCCATGTTTGAAGTGGAACTTATCCACGAGAGAGCCCATAATCGGGTCATTCACCGCATCCCACACCCGTGATACCAAAAACATGATGCCGACAGCCTTCCCCGTCAACCCAAAAAAATCCGTGTAGAACATCGTGATGTACATCATTATCGTTTGATAAATGAAGTTACACGCCATATCGCCGCAACCATAGCCGACACGCTCACCCATGCCGATCTTTTCAACTTTTTCCGCCATTACCATTGTTTCCTCCAATTTTTTATAATTTTATTTTTTAACACTTTAAACTCTAAAAATGAAGGAAGCCATAGTTATTACTGATATTTTATATCTAATATTGACTTTTTTAAGCATTTTTTATATCAAAAAAAATAAATGCCGAAAGGGGTGTTTAGAAATAGCGAAGCTGACCAGGGGGAACGAGCATTGCTCAAGAGCGAACGGCGCCACAGGCAGCTTGTGTCGCCGCCCCTTTCAAAGTGAAGGCAAGGCGGGGGGGCAATCTCGGTCAGCGGCACAAGCGCTTGCGCGCCAGCGCTCGCTGCCATCCACGACGCCACGAGCGTTTGCTGTAAGGGCTTTACTGAGCGCCCCTTTCAAAGTGAAGGCGAAGGCTGAAAGTGCCTCAGGCACCGGCTGTGCCGCCTACCGCGTCGATAAATTCCCATGAATCGAGGGCGCGTTGCGGCTTGGGGTCGGCTATTGCCGCCAAATCTGCCGTCATCGAGCCTGATTCGATTGTCGAAAGTGTTGCTGCCTCAAGGCGTTTGGCAAAGTCGAAAAGAGGCGGCGTGCCGTCCAGTTCGGCGCGTTTTGCCAGCGCGCCCGTCCACGCGAAGATGAGGGCGACAGGGTTTGTGCTCGTCTTCTCGCCCTTCTGCCAGCGGTAGTAATGACGCTGTACGGTGCCGTGCGCCGCCTCGTATTCGAATGCGCCCTCCGGCGAGACGAGGACGCTCGTCATCATCGCGAGGCTTCCCGACGCACTGGCGACCATATCGCTCATCACATCGCCGTCATAATTTTTACACGCCCAGATGATGCCGCCCTCATGCTTCACAATGCGGGCAAGCGCGTCATCTATCAATGAATATGTATACGAAACGCCCGCCTTCCGGTATTCACGCTCGTATAGTTCCTCAAAGAGCGCTTTGAACCTGCCGTCGTATATCTTCGAGATCGTATCCTTCGCGGCAAACCACAGCGGGAGCTTTTCGTCCAGTGCAAGACGGAAACAACAGCGGGCAAAACTTCGGATTGATTCATCGAGGTTGTGCATCCCCTGCACGATGCCGGGCGCCTTCATATCGGACACGAGGATTCTCTGCTCCGCGCCGTCGGCACCCGTCCACACTAACTCGACTTTACCCGCCGCCGGAATAAGCATCTCGGCATTTTTATACACGTCGCCATAGGCGTGGCGGGCGATGATGATGGGTTTTTTCCACGTTCCAATCGCGCTCTTTATACAGCTTACCGTAATCGGCTTGCGGAAAACCGTGCCGTCCAGCATCGACCGTATCGTCGCATTGGGGCTGGCAGTCAGAGCGCCAAGCTTGTATTCAGCCTGCCGCTCGACGGTAGACGTGATGGTCGCGCACTTGACCCCGACGCCCAAGCGGAGGATCGCATGTGCGCAATCAACGGTAACGCTATCCTGTGTCCGGTCGCGGTTTGTTATGCTCAAATCATAATATTCGGTTTTTAGATCAACGAAGGGAAGAAGTAACTTTTCTTTAATAAGCGCCCAGAGGACGCGGGTCATCTCATCGCCGTCAATCTCGACGATGGGGTTTTTCATGCTTATCTTTGGCATGGCGTTTATTCTATAGAGAATAATGTATAATGAATAGTGCGCTGTGTTTGTCCCAGTAATTCAGGTACATGCAACAGGGCGAGCGCATGAAAAATTCGTCCACAGGGGGAATGCTTTCTCGGTCAGGGCGCGAACGCTACGCGCCCGCACTCCTGCCATCCTTCTAGCCGCGCACTTTACTCTTGGGTTTTACTGTAAGGCAGATAACGCAGCGCCCAGCCAACTCGTCCGAAAAGCCCTCCCCCGCTTGGGCTGTGGGGAAAATTCTCTAACACGTAGCCGGGCGGGCGGGGAAGGTTCATCAGAAAAATTCGCTGGTAATCGGATTTAGTGCCGGTAAGCGGGCGCAGGCTTCATGTAAGGCAAAAACCGTAGCACATAGCCAACTCGTCCGAAAAGCCCTCCCACTTATGCTGTGGGGAAATTCTCTAACACGTAGCCGGGCGGGCGGGGAAGGCTCTTCAGAAAAATTCGCTGGTAATCGGATTTAGTGCCGGTAAGCGGGCGCAGGCTTCATGTAAGGCAAAAAACACATCACTTACAACAAATGTATGGCACCAGCCAATGCTTTTCCTAAGTGGCAGTAAAAGCGTCCGACGAGAAAACGTACTTGCTTAGGAAATGGGCGCCTGTTTTCTGATGAGCCTTCCCCGCCCGACCGGTCTCCACGATTTTACAAATTGCGGGGGGCAGCATAAGCGCTGGAGTTGCTGAAGTCTACTTGTAACAAAACAAAAAGCATATTAGAATGGCAAGTATGAAACTTCACAACCAAATGGAAGATGTCGTTAAATCCGAAGTGGATAAGATCTGCGATTCGATTGACACATACTCTCTTGACGGCGAGATTTGCACCTGCGCGCAATGCCGTCTCGACGCAGCGTGCTATGTACTTAACCGCGTGCAAGCTCATTATTTTGTGTCGAACCGCGGGCTTGCGCGGGAAGAACAGAATACGCAAAACAATCAGCAGCTTGCCGTCGATGTTACCGTGCTTATATTGAATGCCCTCAAAATAGTAGGGCACAATCGGCGGAATGCCGGCGATCACAAAAAAGAAGAGGCGGCTGCTCCAAGCACCGAAAAGGCGGTATTCAATATTCCCGCCATTGTCGGGCGCCTCCTTGACGGGCGTAATTTCGAGCCTTTGCAGGGTATAGCTGTTGAACTTTTTAGTGAGGGCACGCTTGTCCCGATGAAAAATGGCAATTGGCAGAACCCCTGTTATTTAAGTCCGCAAGCGGAGGGCGCGTATACGTTCTGGCCCCAGAGCACCGCCACCGGCGAGGTAGGCGCTCACAAAATTTTTGATTTTTTACTTAAAGTCGAAATGCCCGGTCTCGAATCTTTGCAGCGCCACCTGAAAGTGCCGGTGATAAGCGAGTCTGTCCGCATCGAATCCCTCTCGAAAGAGAGAACGTTTCACGTGAGCGACCTCTATATGTTCCCGCCTGAAAATGAGCAATGATCCCGGCTTGTTTGTAACGGCAATCGTCGGTCAACCATTCGGCGTCGAAGGTTTTCAAAAATTGAGCTCGCTCTCTGGTGAGTTCGCGCACCTCTTACAACTTTCGTCCGTGCTTATCCGTTGCGCCGGATGCGCCGACAAAAGATACGAAATTGCAAGTTTTAAGCAGCACGGCGGCGCCTTGCTCGTTAAATTCAAAGGCATTGATACGCCGGAGGACGCGAAAAAGCTTCGGGGTGCGGCGCTAGTAGTGGAACGCAAAGACGCGGTGCCGCTTACCGAGGGTGAATTTTATATTGAAGAGCTCAAAGGCATCCCCGTTACCGATGAATCGGGCGGCGTGCAGGGCGAAATAAGCGACATTATCGAAGGTGGCGGCGGCTTTCTTGCCGAAATCAGGCTGCCCGATGGTGAGAAACGCCTTGTTCCATTCAGAAATGAATTTTTCGGCGAGGTTTCAGCCGAAAAAAAGACGGCAATCCTCCTCAATACATGGATTCTGGAGTGAGTGCCGAGGGCGCCCTTGGCAACAACGAGGTTCGCGCCCTTGCCCTAGCAGCGGGCTTTTCCAGTGCACGGACACTGTCCTGTCCTGAGGGGGCTTTTTTGGTGTGCGCCCTGCCCTATGGTAACCAGTTTCCCGACGAGGCGGGTCCTAAGCTGGGGGAAGAGGACGCGCTTATCGCCCCCTTTGCCCGTTACAACTACTATCGCGAGGCGGTCCGGCGGCTACAAAAAATCGCAAGCGATCTCCGGCGGCGTGCGGGCGGAGAAAAGGCTGATTTTCGCATCTTCTGCAATTCCCCGATCCCTGAAAAGCCCATCGCCGTCCGCGCCTCTCTGGGCGTTTACGGCAAAAACAGCCTTATCATCACCAAAGAAGCCGGCTCGCTCGTCGTCCTTGCCATGATGAGCCTTCCTTTTGAGAAGTGGAGTATAGGGGAAGAGGAAGAAGGGGGGAGAGCCCCCCCCGCTCCGAAGCCTACGGCTTCTACGCTACCCCCCCAGCGGGGGTGCCCCCCCGCAACGCCCCCCTGCGTAACAATCGCCCTTTCCTTACCAAGTGCAAAGCAGGAAGCGCATAAGGCGCGCTGCACCGTCCCCCTGCGTAACAATCGCCCATCTCTTACTATAGGCAAGGCAGAAACCGCCTGTGGCGGACCCCGCACTCAAGCGAGGGATAGCTCCGTTGAGCAAGCGCTGTTGTATCCGCTGTGTCAGCATTGTGAGGCGACAAATCCACCTTGCGCGGCGGCGTGCCCTACCGGTGCGATACACGCCGAGGGCGGGGTGGAGCTTTCGCTCTGTATTCAGTGGTATGCGTCGGGTAACGGCGATTCGGTTCCCGAAATTGTCCGCCGTGCTTGGGGGCGGCGGCTCTACGGCTGCACAAACTGTCAGGATGCCTGCCCGCACAACCAAAGAGCCATTGCCGGCGTCAAAATTTCGCGGGGACGACTCGGCGCCGCGCTCAATGCCCGCGCCCTCCTCTCGATGAGCGACGCTGAAATCAAATCGATGTTCAAAGGGACGGCAATGGGACACAGGTGGCTGCCGCCCCTCGCCATCCGCCGCAACGCAACACTTGCGCTGAATGCGAATTGACCCGAGTGTTTGCGGCGATCATTGCGCCTCAGGCGCTTTGCGCGCCCGTAGCATTTTTCTAAAATGCGCCTTCGCCCAAGCGGTGAGGGCTTTTCGACCAATGCGCTTAGGAACATGGCGGTAGCGCGGGCGCGTTACGCGCCGACCGGGAAAGCCTTCCCCATACACGCCAAACCGTGCGCGAAACAGCCGTTCAACACGGCAAGAGGCTCGAATTTATACACCTGTATCGCCGTGCTATCAAATAAAATTTTTATATCCGTGGGGAACTCGTCGTCGCCTTCGTAATAAATCAACTTGACCGGCATTTTGGGGAGCAACTCGTAATGCCACTTTTTCCCGTTGCCCTGCAAGCCCTCGTCCTTCATGCCAAGTTTTAACGCCGCTTCACGAAACTTGCCGTAATCCGCGCCGTAGGCTATACTTAAAGGGCTCGCCATCTTTTCAAAGCTGCTAGCGCCGGATGCAAAAACACCGTGCGAAAAACTTGAAAGCAGCCTGAAATCGCCTGTTGGTTGGACATCGGATTCCGAGAGCGCATAATACCCCAGCACGCTACGGACGTTAAAATCAAACTCTTCGCTTGCCTTGTCCCAGATGATTCTTTCGGACTTTAACGAAACGGCATCGCGGGCAATGGAGTATGTCCTGCCTAAAAAATCAAGCTCGGCTTCGTCATTCGAAATAAGGCGCAGCCCCAGACGTTTTGCCGCGCCGATAAAGTCCAAATCTTTAAGCAGACCGATAACCCACTTATAGGTTTTCATATAGCCTTTTTCCATGTTCATTAATGTGAGTAGCTCCTATACGACAATTATAAGAGCTTTATTTAATTCTGTCTACTTCCCTTCAGCAGCTCCCGCACTTATGCTGCCCCCGCGATTAAAATCGCGGGGACGGGCGGGGCGGGAAAGGCTTGCCAAAAAACAGACGCCCTCGCCTACGGCGGCATTTGTTGCGTAGTTTTTCCTCCATCCCAAGCAGTAGCTTGGGATTTTATTTCTGCGTAGTTTATTTCGGCAAATTTTTT
>JAITNZ010000138.1 GCA_031290205.1 Spirochaetaceae bacterium | reverse complement strand
GGCGTGGCGCAGGTTACACTAACACCAAGCGATGTTGCAGGTTCACCTTTAGGTGAGCCTATGCGCCGCAACGCCCCGCTGGGGGGGCGAGGTGCCCCCCCAGACCCCCCGTTAGCATTTTAGCTATCACTTTAGAATTTACCCGGAAAAATAAATTGCACCCTTCCTTGTGCCCTGTTCCCCCGACATTCGTGGTTCATTAATCAGCGGTGCACTATGAAAAGGGGGAGACTTCCCCCCTCAGCCTTCATTTTTTAGTATATTACCTGTATAGAAAAAAAATTACAAAAAAAAGGATTTTTAACAAAAATGAGTTTAGAAAAATACTGTAGAGACCTGAGCGCCCTGGCGCGGCAGGAAAAAATTGACCCCGTTATCGGGCGCGACGAAGAAATCAGGCGCGTCATGCAGGTGCTCTCGCGGCGCACGAAGAATAATCCCGTGCTGATAGGCGAGCCCGGAGTCGGCAAGACGGCGATTGTCGAAGGGCTTGCCCGCCGGATTGTTTCAGGCGACGTGCCGGAGAGCTTGAAGGGGAAGCGCCTGCTCGTCCTCGACATCGGCGCCCTCGTTGCCGGCGCGAAATTCCGCGGCGAGTTCGAGGAACGCCTCAAGGCGGTCATCCGCGAAGTGCAGGAGGCGGACGACGGCATCATCCTCTTTATTGACGAGATGCACACACTCGTCGGGGCGGGCGCCGCCGAGGGGGCGACGGACGCCTCAAACTTATTGAAACCGGCGCTTGCTCGCGGCGAACTCCGCTGTATCGGGGCGACAACGCTCGACGAATACCGCAAATATATCGAAAAAGACGCCGCGCTCGAACGGCGCTTCCAGCAGGTCTATGCGGCGGAGCCCTCCGTCGAGGATAGCATCGCCATCCTGCGCGGGCTGAAGGAGCGCTACGAGATTCACCATGGGGTGCGTATCAAGGATGAGGCGCTGGTCGCCGCCGCAACGCTCTCGAACCGCTATATCACGAGCCGCTTCCTCCCCGATAAGGCTATCGACCTGGTGGACGAAGCGGCGAGCCGCCTCAAAATGGAGCTGGATAGCCGCCCGACCGAGCTGGACAAGCTTGAACGCCGGCTCTTGCAGCTTGCAATCGAAAAACAGGCGCTCACCGACGATATAAAATATAGCAGCACTGATGACGATAGCGCCTCGAAAGAGCGCCTCGACAAGCTTTTGGCGGAAATTGCCGCTTTGACGACCGAGCGCGATGCGATGAAAGTGCGCTGGGAGGCTGAAAAGGCGGAAATTGCCGAAATCCGCTCCCTTAAAAAGAAAATTGAGGAGCTGAACATCGAGCAGACCCGCTGGGAACGTGAGGGCAGCCTCTCCCGTGCGGCGGAGCTTCGCTATGGGCTGATTCCCGAAGCGCACAAAAAGCTGGAAGAACTAACCAAAGGCATAGACGCCAAGCGGGAAAATGCGGCGGGGGGCAGCCGTGAGCCGGCGCTGCTCCGTGAAGAGGTGAGCGAAGAGGATATTGCCGCCGTCGTCTCGTCCTGGACGGGCATCCCCGTGGCAAAGATGCTTTCAGGCGAGATGCAAAAGCTTCTTGATTTGGAAACGGTGCTCGAAAAGCGCGTGGTGGGGCAGGAGGAGGCGGTTTCTGCCGTCTCTGACGCGATACGGCGGAACCGCGCGGGGCTTTCCGACGGGGCGCGCCCGCTCGGCTCATTCCTCTTTTTGGGACCGACCGGAGTCGGCAAAACAGAGCTTGCCCGCACCTTAGCGGACTTCCTCTTCAATGACGAGAAGGCGCTTACCCGTATCGATATGAGCGAATACGGCGAAAAACATTCGGTAAGCCGCCTCCTCGGCGCGCCCCCCGGCTATGTCGGCTACGAGCAGGGGGGGCAGCTTACCGAATCGGTGCGCCGCCGCCCGTACAGCGTCCTCCTCTTCGACGAAATCGAAAAGGCGCACCCGGAAGTATTCAACGTGTTCCTCCAGATACTCGACGACGGGCGCCTCACCGACGGGCAGGGGAGGGTCGTAGACTTCAAGAATACGATTATCATCCTGACGAGCAACCTCGGCTCCGACCTAATCCTCGAAGCAAAAGAGGATGCGGACATCAAAACCGCCATCGGCATCCTCTTGAAGCAGCATTTCCGCCCGGAATTCCTCAACCGCATCGACGAAACAATCATCTTCAAGCGGCTCGGCAAGGGCGAAATCGCCAAGATAGTCCTCGTCCAGCTTGAAGCCTTGAAAAACCGGCTGTCCGAGCGGAAAATCAAGCTGGAACTGTCCGATTCCGCGCTCCGTTTCCTGGTTGAACGGGGCTACGACCCGATTTTCGGCGCCCGCCCCCTCAAACGGACGATTCAGAGCGAACTCGAAAACCCGATAGCCAAGGCTATCATCGCCGGCAAGATTCTGGAAGGCGGCACGGTGCGGGTGAACGCCGCAGACGGCAGTGCCTCAGGCACTCTCAGCCTTTGCCTTCACTTTGAAAAGGGCGTTATCGGCTAAGTTGCGGGGGATTGAGGGTGGGCTTGCCCCTCAGGGCGAGCGCATTAAAATAAGAAATCAAGAAAAGCCGCAGATTTTGCGGATTGATGCGGAAAAAGCCTGCGAAGGACGCGAAGAAAAGGCGAATTGATAAGGATATTTTATGATTATTCCTGTACATTCGCGTCCATTCGCGGACAAGGGGAAGGCTTTCTCAGGTACGCGACACGAACGCTACGCGCCAGTGCTCGCCGCCATGCTCCTTGCCGCGCACTCAACTGTTACGGCTTCACCGATGAATGTCCACAGATACACACAGATTAACACAGATGAAGAAAATTGCGGAGTAAAAATCTGTGGCTATCTGTGTCCATCTGTGGACAAATTCTTAATGCGCTC
>JAITNZ010000108.1 GCA_031290205.1 Spirochaetaceae bacterium | reverse complement strand
AAGATGATTTTAGAATCACTTGGTTCATCAAGGTATAAATTAAGAGCTTCGGCACACATTTTATACAACTCTTCAAGAGTATCTCCCTGAGTTAAACAGCCTTCCAATTCACAACACTCCGCCCAATACCCATTATGTTCTTTATGTATCTTGAAATGATAATACATTACACGCCCCCTTCTGATGTAAGTCTTTTCAATAACTTTTGTTCAAGCCCTTTTTTCAGTTCCTTGTGCATAGGAATACTCTCACGTAATTTTCCTTTTCCAATTTTTACGTGTGAACCTTCCCGTGAAATAATAGCCCATCCAGCCTTTTCATATTGTTTAAGCATCTCTTTACCACTTAAAGGCATATTTAATAATACCTATTTCTCATTTTATTCCAAGAACCAGCATCATTCCATTTTCTGCTTTTTCCATTGTTTCCTTTTTTATTTTTGATATTCTTTCAATAAGTTTTTGCTTATCTAATGCGTAAAATTGGGCAACTATTATTACAGAATCTTCTGCCAATTTTGCTTCTTTTTTAGTTACCAAAACATTTCCTGGTGCACATTCCATGTGTAAATTTGTAGTCAAAGGCAATACAACAATGGTTCTAATTCTACTTTCATTAAAGGCGTCATCTTGTACTATCAATACTGGCCGTCTATAGCCGACTTCACTTCCATCGGGGAGACCAAAATCTGCCCACCATATTTCACCACGCATCATTTTTGGTTGTTTCCCGTATACTTTCAAGACCAGCTTTGGAAATTGGTTCAAATTCTTTATAATAATCGTCATTATATACTTCATTTAATTTTTCGGTTATTTTTTTTCGATTATTCTTTTGTAAATACTCAATTAAAGCATTTAAATACAATTTACTGCGTGGAATACCCATTATTTGTGCAGTTTCTTCTGCTTCAAAATAAATTTGGTCTGGTAATGATATTGCCATTTTCATAATGTAAGTATAAAATAAGTATAAGCTTTTGTCAATGTGAATCTGCAAAATATATTTTACTCCGCCTGTGGCGCTATACCAGCGTTCGCGCTATGCGGACGATGTCGGAGAAAACCGCACCGGCTGTTACTTCGGCGCCGGCGCCTGGACCCTTCACGACCATCGGGAGTTTGACGTAGCGGTCGCTGGTTATCACCACGATGTTGTCGGCGTCGACGAGCGAGCGGAAGGGGCTGCCTTCAGGCTCGGCGCGCAGCGACAGACGGGCGGAGCCCGCTTCGACGATAGCGATGTAGCGGAGCATTTTGCCGTCCGCCGCCGCCGCCGCACGGCGTTGTTCAAAGCCGGCATCCGATTTTTCAAGCTCGGTGAAGAATGCCTCCACGCTTTTTGCCGCAAAACACGCTTCGGGGAGTATCGGGTCTATGCGGACATCGGCAAACTCCAGCGGCATCCCGCATTCACGCGCTAAAATTAGCGCCTTGCGGGCGGCATCCATCGCGTTTAAGTCGTCGCGGGGGTCAGGCTCCGTGTAGCCCTTCGCCTTCGCCTCGCGAACCAGCGCCGAAAAGGGCTTCGAGCCGTCAAAATTATTAAAAATAAAGCTTAAAGTGCCGGAAAAGACCCCTTCGATGCGCCGCACGGTATCGCCCGACAGGTGCAAGTCGCGCAAGGTCGAGATGACCGGCAGCCCCGCGCACACGGTAACCTCGTAAAGGTAGGGAATCCCCCGATCCTGCGAGTAAGACGTCAGGCGTTTGTAATAGTCGAGCGAGCCTGAATTCGCCTTCTTGTTCGGTGTAACCACTGGAATCGAGCTGCGAAGAATGTCTTCGTAGTGGGAGGCGACCTCTTCGCTCGCCGTGCAGTCGCAGAACGCCGTGTTCGGCAGATTAGCCGCCTTCATCAGCGTGATAAATTCCGCACTGTTGAACGCCGCGCCGCCTTCCAAAAGTTGCACCGCCTCCGCCGGATTGATGCCGCTCGTAGTGAATCGCCCTTCTCTTACTAAGGGCAAGGCTGAACCCGCCTGAGGCGGAGCAAAAAGCATCTTTTTTGAATTGGCAAGACCCGCAATGTTGATGTGTATCTTGTATTTTTCGGCAAGCACCTCCCGCTGGCGGGCAATCTGGTCGAGCAGCGTCCCGCCAATCAGCCCAAGCCCCACAAGAAAGAGGTTCACCGAGCGCGTTCCCGAAAGAAAAAACGCCTCGTGGACGCTGTTCAGCGCCTTCGAGACATCCTTTGCCGCGACAACCAGCGAAATGTTGATTTCGGACGAGCCCTGCGCGATGGCGTCGACATTCACGCCGTTGCGCCCCAGCGCATAGAAAACCTTCCCGCTAATACCCGCCGTGCTCTCCATCTTCGAGCCGACCACCGCAATCACCGCCTTATCCCGCTCAACAAGCGGCAGATCCAGCGAACCGGTGGCGATTTCCCGCTCAAACTCGGCATTCACCGCCGCCGCCGCCCGCCCGCCGTCCTCCGGCATCACGGCAAAACAAATCGAGTATTCAGAGGACGCCTGCGTATAGAGGATAACGCTGATGTTTTCCCGTGAAAGCGCGCTAAAGAGCCGCGCCGAAAAGCCCGCCACGCCGACCATCCCCGTCCCCTGCACGAGGACAAGCGTGATGTCGCCAATCGACGAAATCCCCTTGACCGGCAGAACGTCATGCTCATGCTGAACCTCACGCTCATGCTGAACCTCATGTTCATGCTGAACCTCACGCCCCTGCTGAGCCTCATGCTCATGCTGAACCTCACGCGCACACTGAGCCTCATGCTCATGCTGAGCCTCACGCTCACCCTGAACGTCACGCTGGCTCGAAATCAGCGTGCCCGTTCCCTCAGGACGAAAGACATTGCGAATCCTGATGGGGATGTTCGCGTCGAGTGCGGGCTGCACTGTCGGCGCGTGGAGCACCTTCGCCCCAAAATGGGAAAGCTCCATCGCCTCAGCGTAACTTAAACGCTCGATGGTAAACGCATTTTTCACGAGCTTGGGGTCCGCCGTCATGATGCCGTCAACATCCGTCCAGATTTCAATCTCCTCCACCCCCAGCGCCGCCCCGTAAATCGCCGCGCTCAAGTCGGAGCCCCCCCGCCCCAGCGTCGCCGCCGCCCCGTCAGCCGTCGACCCGATAAAACCGGCGGCTATCTGCAACCGCGTCCGCCCCGCGAAATGCCCCTTAATAAGCCGCGCGGTCTCCTCCTGCAGCACTTTCGCCTTGCCGAACTGCTCGTCAGTCCTGATAACAAGGCGTGAATCAAGATAATCCGCCGGCACCCCCTTGGCGCTGAAAACCCGCGCCAGCAGTTCGGCGCAGAGCCGCTCGCCAAAGCCCATCACGCAATCCAGCGTCCGCGCGCTCAGCTCCTTGAGGATGAGCACACTGTGGAGGAGCAGCTCGAGCTTTTGAAAGGCGCGCCCTATCTCCCGCACGGCAGCCTCCCCCTCGGCGCCCGAAAGAAAGTGGCGCACGCACTCAACATGGCGCTTTTCAAGTGCGCTAAGCTTCGCCGCATAGTCCCGCCCCTGCGCCGCCGTGCGCCCCGCCTCAATAAGCGCATCCGTCACGCCCGAAAACGCCGACACAACGACCACGCCCGCCCGCCCCGCATGAGCGCTGTCCTTCAAAATGCCGATAACCCGCTCAATCGCCCCCGGCGACCCCACCGAGGTGCCCCCGAACTTCAAAACCATCATACCAAAAGTATTATCCGTCCACCTTTTTTTTTCAAGGCACCGCCACAGGCGGTTTCATGCCCATGCGAAGGGCGCTCGTAGTCAAAACGGCGGAGGCAGGTTTTGTGCTGCGTTCAGGAAAGCCCTACAGTGAAGCGCGCGGTTACGCCGCCACAGGCAGTGCCTGAGGCACTTTCAGCCTTGCCTTTAATCAGAAAGGGCGTTCCGAAACAGGATGCGGCGCTTTACCATAAAGCGCGCGGCTAGAAGCATGGCGGCAGCGTTTGCGCGTAGCGCGTAACGCGCCGACCGAGAAAGCCTTCCCCCCATGTTGAGGGCGCTTGTAGTCAAAACGGCGGAGGTAGGTTTTGTGCTACGTTCAGGAAAGCCCTACAGAGAAGCGCGCGGTAACGCCGCCACAGGCGGTTTCAGCATATCAATAATGCCAGCATCA
The DNA here is from genome assembly GCA_031290205.1 of Spirochaetaceae bacterium. Lineage (GTDB taxonomy): Bacteria > Spirochaetota > Spirochaetia > Treponematales > Breznakiellaceae > JAITXS01. The sequence goes on along the minus strand of JAITNZ010000108.1, from coordinate 14,174 downwards.
TTGCGGGCGACTGCTAGGCATGAAGGCGTCTGTGGCGGTATACTACTATCGGATTATTGGAGGAGATATGGGACAGACCATAGCGGAAAAAATATTTGAGGCGCATGTCGTGGATAAGCCGGCGGAGGATACATGGGTGCTCCGCCTCGATGCGGTGTTCTGCCACGAAATTACGACGCCGCTTGCAATTAGCGACCTTGCCGCGCGGGGGCTGGACAAGGTGTTCGACGCCTCGAAGATTAAGGCGGTCATCGACCATGTAACGCCGGCGAAGGACAGTAAGAGCGCCGAGCAGGGGAAAGTCCTCCGCGACTGGGCGCGTCGGCATACAATAAAGGACTTTTTCGATGTCGGGCACAACGGCGTCTGTCACGCGCTCTTCCCCGAAAAAGGCTTTGCACGCCCGGGCTACACGATCATCATGGGGGACAGCCATACCTGCACGCATGGGGCATTCGGCGCGTTTGCCGCCGGTGTCGGCACAACCGACCTCGAAGTGGGCATCTTAAAGGGAGTTTGCGCCTTCAAAAAGCCCCAGTCGATAAAGGTGAACCTTACGGGGGCGCTGCCTGAGGGCGTCTATGCGAAAGATGCCATCCTCGCGGTGATTGCTAAGCTCGGCGTGAACGGCGCGACCGACATGGTCGTGGAGTTTCACGGACCAGTCGTCGACAGCATGAGCATGGAAGGGCGCATGACGCTCTGCAATATGGCGGTTGAAGCGGGAGCGACGAGCGGCATCTGCCAGCCGGATAACACGACACTCGACTACCTGCGAAAAGCGGACATGGGGGGGAAGGGAAAAGGGAAAAGGGAAAAGGGAACGGGGACGCTGCGCAAGCAGCGAGAATTTACACCCCCAATACCAATAGACTGTTGCACACCGATTCCAAAACGAAGTCCGCTCCCCGTGTCGGATAGCAACGGATATGCTGAAAAAGACCTGGAAGAAATATTGCAGTGGAAGAGTGATGTTGATGCGGTGTATCTTAGGACGCTGGATATTGATTGTTCGGCGCTGGAGCCGCTTGCGACGGTGGGTTATAAGCCTGACGAAATAAAAACGATGCGGGAGCTGAGCGGCACGAAAATCGACCAGGTGTATATCGGCTCCTGCACGAACGGGCGCATCGAAGACCTCCGCGTGGCGGCGAAGATTATCAAGGGGAAGCGCATTGCCGCTTCCGTGCGCGCCATCGTATCGCCTGCGACGCCGGGTGTTTACAACCAGGCGCTGCACGAAGGCTTGATTGCTGATTTTATGGATGCCGGCTTCTGCGTGACAAACCCCACCTGCGGCGCCTGCCTCGGTATGTCAAACGGCGTCCTTGCCGAAGGCGAAGTGTGCGCCTCGACAACGAACCGCAATTTTTACGGGCGCATGGGGAAAGGCGGCATGGTCCACCTGATGAGCCCCGCACAAGCGGCACGCGCCGCACTACAAGGAGAGCTATAGATGAATCATACCAAAGGCAAGGCTGAAAGTGCCACAGGCGCCGGCGAACCGCCCTTTTCAAAGCAAAGGCAAGGCGGCAAAAGATTCGGCGGCAAACTCTTGTTTCTCGATAGAAACGACATCAACACGGATGAAATCATCCCCGCGCGATACCTCAACGAAAGCAGCCGCGAGGCGTTGCGCCCGTTTTTGCTGGAGGACTTAAAACTCCCCGGCTTCGACCCCGCGAAAAACATTGCGGGGAAGGCGGCGCTCATCACGAGGGCGAACTTCGGCTGCGGCTCCTCACGGGAACACGCGCCCTGGGCGCTGGAAATGAACGGCATCAACATCATCATTGCGGAAAATTTCGCCCGCATCTTCCGGCAGAACACCTTTAACTGCGGCATGTTAGCCGTCGAGCTCCCCGCAAGCACCATCGACGAAATTTTCAGCGAATTCTCGAAACTCGAGACGACGCTCGCCGTCGATACCCAAGAGGCGCTCCTCGTGTTTTCCGGCGGCAAGGAAAAAAAGGTGAAAAAAGTGCCGTTCAAGCTGACCGGTTTCGAGCGCGCGCTTGTCGAAGCCGGCGGCTGGGTAGATTACGCGGAGTCCCGCTATTGAGATGAAGGATGATGGCGCTTGCTCTGCTGCCGGTCCTGACCCGCGTTTTCCCTATTTAGGGGAGCGCGACTTTTTCAAGTTCCCCGACCCCGAAAAGTGCGAGGGCGATATTATAGCGGCGGGCGGCAACCTCTCGCCGGGAATGTTGATCTCAGCCTATCGGCAGGGGATTTTCCCTTGGTTCAACGCCGAAGACCCCGTCCTCTGGCAATCGCCCGACCCGCGTTTTATCATCACGCCCGATTCGTTGCATGTCTCGGCAACAATGAAAAAAGTCCTGAAGCGCGGCGATTTCGACATCCGTTTTGATTATGATTTTCTCGCCGTCATCCAAGCGTGTTCCCAGATTGAACGCCCCGAACAGGAGGGCACATGGATAACAGACGACATGATACGCGCCTATACCGAGTTGCACCGCCTCGGCTATGCGCACTCCGCCGAAAGCTACGTGCAGGGCGAGCTTGCAGGCGGCTGTTACGGCATCCTCCTCGGCAGAGTCTTTTTCGGCGAATCGATGTTCTCGAAGCGCGCCAACGCATCGAAAGCGGCATTCCTCAGCTTCGCGCAAGCGCTCTTTCAAAGCGGCGGCGCCGTCATCGACTGCCAAGTGCCGTCCAAGCACCTCAAAAGCCTCGGCGGCAGGGAGATAGAGCGAAAAGATTTTTTGAGCTTGCTTAAGGTGTTGGTATGAGGGGAAAAAATGTGAGGGGGAAAATGACTGTTTTTACTCATCCTCACCCTCACCCATTCCCATTTGCTACTCTACATTGAGCACGACATCGCCCACCGCGCTTGTGCCGGATTTCACCTGCGTAACTGCCTTGTAGCTGCCTGTGTTGAGCACGACAAGCTGCGTTTCGAGGCTGTAGCCGGCACGCGTGATAAGCCCCGCGTCATACTCGAAGAGGAGATCGCCTGTTTTGACTGCGTCTCCTTCGCTGACATGCACGGTAAAGCCCTCGCCCGCGAGCTTCACCGTGTCGATGCCGCAGTGAATGAGCAGCTCGATGCCGTCGCTTGAAACAAGGTTTATCGCGTGTTTGGTGTCGAAAACCATGTCTACGGCGCCGTCAAAGGGTGCGAAAATCTTGCCGCCCTCGGGCATGATGCACACGCCTTTACCGAGCGTCTCGGCTTGATGAGCGGGGTCTATGCTTTCGGTCAGCGCCTTCACCGTGCCCGCGACGGGTGAGCGGATTTGTTTTGTGCCGGCGGAGGCGAGGAGGCGGGAAACTTCATCGGCGACAAATTGCACTTTAGTGCCGATGATCACCTGCACGGAATTTTTCCCTGGCCTGATGACGCCGGCGACGCCCGCCGTTTTTATTTTCTTTTCATCGACAAGCGCGGGATCTTTTATTTCGGCGCGGAGGCGGGTGGCGCAATACTCAGTGTTGATGATGTTGGCTCTGCCACCAAGTCCGGCGATGCAAAGCTCAGCAATTTTTGTAAAATCACCGCCTGCCGTTTTTTTCTCCGCCGCGCCTGACTCCTCCTCATCCTCTCTGCCGGGTGTCTTGAAATTAAACTTGACGATAAGGAAGCGGAAGACGGTGTAATAGATGACTGCGTAGGCGGCGCCGAGCGGGATGATAAACAGCGGATTCACTGCCATGGGCGCTTTGAAACTTAAGACCCAGTCGACAAGCCCCGCGCTGAAATTAAACCCGCAACGAACCGGTAAGGCGGCGCAGAGGGCAAGCGCGGTGCCGGTGAGCACTGCGTGTACCGCATAGAGCGGCGGCGCGAGGAACATGAAGGCAAACTCAATCGGCTCGGTGATGCCGACAAAAAAGGCGGCGACTGCGCCGGAAAAGAGGAGCCCTGCGGCGATTTTTTTCTTTGCGGTTTTTGCCGTATGCACCATGGCAAGGCAGGCGGCGGGAAGCCCGAACATCATCACGGGGAAGAAGCCGGTCATATACATGCCGGTCTGCCCTCGGATGCCGCCTAAAGCGGCGCTCCAGAATTTGCCCAGGTCGTTAATGCCGGCGACGTCAAACCAAAATACGCTGTTGAGCGCGTGGTGTAAGCCGACGGGTATCAATATGCGGTTGAGAAAGCCGTAAATGCCGGCGCCGGCGGGTCCTGCGGTCACGATGATTTCGCCGAAGGAAACGAGCGCGTTGTACACCAGGGGCCAGACGAACGCCAGCACGAGCACGACGACGAGCGTCGCCCCCGCAGTGATTATCGCAACGCAACGCCTGCCGCTGAAAAAGGCGACGGCGTCGGGGAGTTTTGTTTTGGAAAATTTATTGTAACAGGTGGCGCCTAATAAGCCTGCTACGATGCCGATAAACTGATTGTTGAGTTTGCCGAACGCCGCGGGCACTTCCGATACGGAAATGCCGGTAAACATGGCGTAAACGGTCGGTGAAAGCAGGGTTTGAATCATCAGCCATGAAATCAACGCGGCAAGCGCCGCCGTCCCTTCGCCGTCTTTGGACATTCCCACGCCGACGCCGATGGCAAAAAGTATCGCCATGTTGTCGATGATGACGCCGCCCGCCTTGATAAGAAATGCGGCGCCGACTGAATTCGCGCCCCACCCGGTCGGGTCTATCCAATACCCGATTCCCATGAGAATAGCCGCAACCGGTAGACACGCAACCGGTAGCATAAGGCTCTTCCCCAACTTCTGCAAATATTTCATCATAATGCACCTCCCCGCCTTAAGCGGTTTTCCGCCTTAGGTGGTTTTCCGCCTTAGGCGGTTTTATACCCATGTTAGGGGCGTTCGCAATCCCAACAGCTTAGGCAGGTTTACTGCCGCTGGTACAGACTGCTCTTACTCCATTATAACATACAAATTTTTTTAGAAAAACCAAAGGGGCGCCACTGGGTGCCATCCGTCAAATCTGCCCAGTAAGGTTCAAAAAACAGCCCACGCCAGACGCAGAGGCGAGGAGTTTTGCTTTGATAAGCTTGTTAAAATACCGATACTCAAGGTATGAAGTCGCGTATTCTGTCTGTCTTGATTCTTGCACTCGTTATCGCATCAAATGCCGGCGCGTATCCGGTTCAGTTTAAGGAACAATACTACAAACTGTATCATCTGCATTTGATTCAATACCCTGATGACACGATGGAGAATATCTATTGGCTCGAAAAAACGCTTGCGGCCGATTTTGCGAACCCCCTGTATGCGATGGCGTCGATTGAAGATAAAATACAGTGGGAAAAATACCGCTACCTTTTTATGATGCATGTAAATCTTAAACTGATAGAACAGTATGTTTTCTTGGGAAACAAATGGAATAAACGAAATGCTTACTTTTTTAACGCGCCGTGGAAAACAGAAAATCTTGATAGTTTGAATACTGCCGAAAACTGTTACCGCACGGCGCTTTATTACTGGAGCGCCGCCAAAGAGTGGGCGGAAAAGGCGCATGAAAAACGCTTTTATTTTATCCGCCTACCGCGCGTGCAGTTTTGGGACGACGAGGCATTCCGAATCGGGAACGGCGATCTCGATTACCAAAAAACATTAAACCGTGAACTTACCCGCCTACAAAATACACGCGCCGCCTTCGAAGCGATGGACGACAATACCTATTAAGCACAGCCCTTATCGGCTCAGGTCTAGAGAAAGCCCCAACGCCCAAGCGGAGCGGGGGCGGGCTGAAAGATGAAAAAGATAATTTTGTCTTGAAAAATGCCGAAAATTAAACAGAGGTATAATTTGAAACAGTTAGCTGGTCTGGTCTTTATTTTTGCGTTGTTGCCTTCGTTTACGGTAAACGGACAGGACGGCGGCGAAAGTCTCGGCGCTCCTCGGGCGCTCCCTGTCCAATTTCGGGCTTTCAGTCTGGGAATGAGCCTCGATGATCTCAAAAATGAACTGCAAAAAGATCCCCTCTTTAGCTTTCGCGGCGATAGGGATGTATCGTTTTTGCCGCTCAAAGAACAAAACCTTGTCGAGAGCGGGGGGCTTAATTTTATTAAGCGTTCATTTTTTCAATTGAAGGACGAGAAGGTTTTCATCATGGCGTTTTCAATGAATACCGAAAAAACTGATCATTATTCGATCTATACGACATTTGTTAAAAAATACGGCGAGCCTCGTTCCCTCAATCCAAGAGAAGCCGTTTGGGAATCCGATACGGTTCGCATATCTATTGAAAGACCTTTAACCGTAAAATATATAGACAAGATCGTGTTTGACGGCATTATCAGCAACGAACAAGCCACAGGGAAGATTAACATGGAATTACGGGAGGGTTTCTTAAATGATTTTTAATAAACAGCTTTTGGCAATGCTGATATTTCTGGGATGCATAGCGGGTATAAGCGCCCAGTCGGCTTTTATTTTCGGCGTCGAGGCAGGCGCCGCTCTTAATGTTGTTGATTACGACAGGCTTGCAATCCGTGATTATAAGATAAAGTATGAAATGGAGGATGTCCTCGGTTTTCAAGCTATGCAAACGACAATAGGACCTCCGATTATTGCCGCAATATTCTTTGGATTCGACGTTTCAAAATATGCCGGTTTCCGAACAGGTATAGATTTTTATATTAACGTTAAAGATGAATTCGCAACGACGCTTTACGATAAAAAAGTGATGACATACAAGTATTCGTTTTTGACCATTCCTCTCCTCGCGAATATTTATTTTCTTAATACAAGGCTTTTTAGAATGGGCGTCTCTTTGGGTCCATATTTTTCTATTCCGCTTGGCGATATCGAAAGGACCGCGCCTGAATACGGCACTAAACCTGCCCAAAGCGGGAGTATTCCCCAAAATTACGCAGCGGGATTTCAGGCGGCGCTTCTTAGTGAATTGAAGCTTCCCAAAGGCGCAATTACACTCAGTATAGGCTATAATCGCGATTTATGGACAGGATACAAACCCATGATCTTTTCAAGCGATACCACTATTCCCAATTCAAGCTACGAACAGAAATTGACGATTTTCCAAGGAATTGCAGTAAAACTGGGGTATAAATTCAGTATACTGATGGGCGCTCCTGCCGCCGAAAAAGACGAAAGCGACGGTAACGATGATCAACCAGTATACTATAGAGTGGTTGGTACCGAAGCCGAGGGACCCTTGAGTATTAACGATTTAAAAAGCCTCTACCAGCGTTCAATACTCCGCAAAGATACCCAACTTTGGAAAGACGGTCTAGGCAACTGGCAGGAAGCGCAAAGTTTCCCGGAACTTGGAGCAATATTTGGCGCATCCCAATAGGGCTCAGCACCTCCCGCACTTATGCTACGTTAGGATAATCTCCCACAGCTCAAGTGCGTGAGGGCTTTACGGACGAGGGGGAGCCCCCCATACGTGCGCACGTTGTTGCGCGCTACCCCTCCAGCGGGGGGGGTACCCCCCCCCCCCTCATCAATGACCTGCGTTTTTCGCTTATCTCCCTCGCTTCCCCCATCATCCATCATCCAGTCTTCCCCTCTTCACCCGTTCCCCCACTCGCCCACTCCCAAATTATTTCGTTTTGTACTAAAGCTTCTTTTGTAAAAACCGATAAATATTATATCAGGGTGCCGTATCCCTCTTGGAAATACGGCTACACCTTCAGTAATAATAGCGGTGCGGCAACGTCCAGACGCATCGCTATTTTTTTGTGTTGATTGCGCCTCAGGCGCTTTCTGCCCTCGCCAACTGATTTCGATGGACGAGCCGCGTCTACGTGCCTTTGTTGCTGTAGATAGGTTTCTAAATGGGCTGTGAATAGTAACTAAAATAATTTGTAACTACTTGCCATTTGTTACATAGAACGAGGAATAACAGCGAATATATCGAAGATTTTGCAACGCAGACTGCCGGAGTTCCGTGCCGGCAGGGCGTAGTACGAGCGAGAAGAGCGAAAATGTCAGCAACTTTGGTATCCGTTAAATCTTTCCGTTCAATATTTTATATTCCATGGGAGTAAAGCCACCCAGTCGGCGAGGGAGAGGGAGAGGCACACGGGGGAGTGTTAAACGAGATGTGTTATATAGCGTAAGGGAACGAGAGTAGGCTATAATTTCCGTAACTCTATATCCTATATAGAGTTACGGAATATTGCGGCGAAGAAGACTTGAACTTCCATACCTCGCGGTACCAGCACCTCAAGCTGGCGTGTCTACCAGTTCCACCACCGCCGCATTAGCCCGAAGGCTACTTTTATTATATTCAACCATAAACTATAATTTAAAGAATTGCAATACCCCATGTAAAATATGGGTGGGGATTCTCAATTTTTCATCACGAGATGCCGATAATCAGCTATGAGCTCTAAAGTTTTTCTCGTAATGTGTATAATGCTGCCGCTTGCATTTGCTGTCCATGCACAGGAAGCAAGGTTCAGACAGTCTGATTTATCGGTTAATAGCGGAGACTTGTGGGTTTCGCAGGGCGCCGACGGCGGCTATCACCTCTATATCAAAAAAAAACCGGATATGTCTTCGGTGCTGCTTACCGAAACAACTCGCGATCCCTTATTTAGAGAGCCGAACTATGCTTTGAGGACAAATACATGGAATCCGATTAATGGGAACGAAATGCGCCTCATTGACGGCGTTGCGTTGCGGCAAAATGGCACATGGTCTTTGGCTGATTCAACGCCGGAATATGTGCCGGAAATCGGCGCGGAAGTTTTTCATATCTATATTCCTTACATTGTCTATTTTGGGTATCCCGAAACGCGGCACGGTGAGCTTTACATCGGAAACGGGAGCTATATAAATATCCGCGCTTTTTCGTTGCCGAACGCCGATTACCAGGGTGAGTTTCGCGACAATCCCTTTATCCTTGAAATTGTCCAAAGCCCGCTTGAGGGACCGCCTGAAGCTAATTTTATGAAGGATACTGAAGATGCCTTCGAGCGGATTACCCGCGCAACGGACGGACGCCTCTTCTATTCGAAGGGACCTGAGGATATTGTTGATAAAGTCCAGCAAGTCATTGTCGAAGAAGCCGGCGCTAATCCCCAGACGACAGACCTCGACCTCGTCGTCTGTCTTGATACCACCGCGAGTATGCAGAATGATATTGCCGCGATACGAAATCAGCTTATAGCGCAAACAGGAGATTTGGCGGCGCAGCTTCGTAGCCTCCGCGTAGGGCTCGTGATTTACCGCGACTATGGCGATGCGTATATTACAAGGATAACTCCCTTTACCAACGACCTTGCCGCTTTTCAAAAAACACTGAACGGAGTTCGCGCCGCAGGCGGACGAGATATTCCCGAAGCAGTGGACGAAGCCCTTTACGACGCGGCAACCAAGCTGAGCTGGGCGGCGCCGACGAAAATTATTATCCTGATTGGCGACGCCCCGCCCCACCCTATTCCGCGAGGGGATATAACGGAAATTATGGCGATAGAAGCTGCACGGGAGCGTGGTATCAGAATTAACGCGATAATTCTGCCGCAATGAAAATCCGCAAAAAAAAGCCCCCGACGCAAGCGCTGTCGCGAGGACGGGGGGCTTTTTCGCGGCACACTATTCGATAAGGGCGACGATATCACCGACTTTGAGAAGAAGGTGCTCTTTGCCGTCAATGGTCAACTGGTTTCCGGCGTATTTGTCATACATTACTTTCTGACCCGGGGAAACAGTCATTTTTTCTTTTTCGGTGCCCGGACCAACGGCGACCACCTTGCCTTTTTGAGTCTTTTGCTGCGCCGTATCGGGAATAAAAAGCCCGCCTGCGCTTTTGGTTTCGGCTTCTTCAATAAGAATCAAAACACGGTCTGCTAAGGGTTTAATTACCATAAACATCCTCCAAAATTTTATTAAATTGTATCATTACCATAACTCTACTCATTTTTTGCTTCCGAGTCAATACCTCTAGCAGATCCCGCATTTTGGTTAGTGTTGGGGCACCCTGAGCCACGCCATGAACGATTAGCCGAATTAACGCCCTTTCTGGCGCTGTTATTGGGCGGGGCTGGGCGGGAAGGTTTGCCAAAAAACAGACGCCCCGTCCAGCCACCGCGCCCGCAAGGGCGTTGTCGCGGTTAATCGTTCATGGCGTGGCGCAGAAAAAGCTAACACTACGAAATAATAGCAGGCTCACCTTTAGGTAAGCCTGTGCGCCCGCCTAAAGCGGCATTTGTTGCGTAGTTTTTCCTCCATCCCAAGCAGTAGCTTGGGATTTTATTTCGGCAAATTTTTTCAGCAAGCCTTCCCCGCTCCGTCCGCTACGTTTAGAATATTCCCCTACCGCACAAGCGGTGAGGGCTTTTCGACGAAGGGGGAACATAGGAGGGATAATAAGCTAGGAGGGGGGAGCGCCCTCACACGGAATGATAAACAGTTTCAGGGAACATGTATTAGGTGGCTGCATAGAGATAATATTTTATGCTTTTGTAAACTACCTTGAGCAGGTAGGGGAAGTAAGATACGAAAACGTGTTCATCGACGGCACAAAGTACATATGGCGGGAAAGAGAAATGCGCGTCAAGGCAAGGGAGTTCATAAAAACAATATTGCTAACGGGGGGTCTGGGGGGCACTATGCCCCCCAGTGGGGGCGTTGCGGGGGCTAGCCCCCGCAGAGGGGGTATCGACGCAATTTTGCGGCGCGTAGGGGGAGACTTCCCCCTCCTCTACTGGATTACTACCATAGTGCCGGCTGATTTACCACGAATTTGGTAGTGCACCCGCGCCGCAGTGTAGTGCTGACCATAAGTTGTTCATTATGGTATACTGTCTCCATGCCCCGTTACCTTGAGCTCATCTTTAATCTGCCCCTGCAACAGGCTTTTACCTACCGCATCGACGAAAAAGGCGAAGGCTGCATCGGCAAGCGGGCGGCGGCGCCCTTCGGACGGCGCGAGCTGACCGGCTTCATTATCGGCGAAACAGACACTCCGCCTGCTTTCTGCATGAACCGCCCCTCGCTTACCAAAGGCAAGGCTGAAAGTGCCTCATGCACAGTGAAACCGCTCAGGCGTGTTGTCGACAAAGAGCCCCTCTTCGGGCGGGACGAAATCGAGTTGTCCGCATGGATTGCCAACTATTACCTCTGTTCGCAGGGTGAGGCGCTTGCCGTGATGCTCCCTACAGGGCGGCGCGGCATCTCTTACTCCGGTTTTAGCGCCGACGAACTCGACCGCGCCTCTTCGGCGCCGCTCAGCCTCTCGCCCGAGCAGGAAGCCGCCTTACAAGCAATCACCGGCAGCCAGCAAATTTTCTATCTTTTCGGCATCACCGGCTCGGGAAAAACCGAAGTCTTCCTGCGCGCGGCGGAACACTATCTGCACGCGGGAAAATCCGTCATCTACCTCGTGCCCGAAATCGCGCTGACCGTGCAAACCGCCTTCACGATAAAACAACGCTTCGGTACCCTCGCCGCAACCTTCCATTCAGGAATGACCGGCAGCGAGCGCCTCTCTGAATGGATGCGCATCAAACACGGTGAAGCCCGCATCGTCGTAGGACCGCGAAGCGCCGTTTTTGCACCCGCACAAAACCTCGGGCTCGTCATCATCGATGAGGAGCACGACGGCTCGTTCAAATCGGGCAGCACTCCCCGCTATCATGCGCGGCAGGCGGCGATGCGGCGTGCGGCACGGTGCGGCGCGGCGCTCGTCATGGGCTCGGCAACTCCCTCAGCAGAAGCATGGAAACTCATGGCGGAGGGGCGCATCAAGCGGCTCGACCTGACGCGCCGCCTTTCCGGCGGTAGCCCCCCCGAAATCAAGATAGTCAGCCTCGCTCACTCGGGCAACTGCCTCACCGATGAACTCAAAACAGCGATACGGGAAACCGCCCTTGCCGGACGACAGACGATACTCTTCCTCAACCGGCGCGGCTTCGCCTATTTTTATCACTGCAAAGAATGCGGCTACGAACTCCTCTGCAAACATTGCTCCGTCTCGCTCACATGGCATAAAGCGCGGGGGCGGGCAGTCTGCCACTATTGCGGCTATCAAACGTTCCCGCCCGTCGCCTGCCCCGACTGTGGCTCCGTCGAAGCAGGTTTTACCGGATTCGGCACCGAAATGATCGAAGAAGAAGTCAAGCGGACTTTCCCCGATTTGCGCGTCCGCCGACTCGATACCGACAGCGTGCAAAAAAAAGGCGCCCTCGAAGAAGCGCTGTCCTCGTTCCGTGCCGGCGGCTTCGACATCCTCCTCGGCACCCAGATGGTCGCGAAAGGGCTGAACTTCCCCGGCGTCCGCCTCGTCGGCGTCGTCTTTGCCGATACCGGTCTCCACCTGCCCGATTTTCGCGCGGGCGAGCGGACGTTTTCCCTTATCGTGCAGGTCGCAGGTCGCGCCGGACGCTTCTTCCCCGACGGCAAAGTGCTGGTGCAGACCCTCCGCCCCCGCGACCCCATCATCGCACACGCCTGCGCCCTCAACATCGAAGCCTTTTTCAAAGCCGAACTCAAACAGCGCCAAGAACAACGCTTTCCCCCCTTCACCCGCCTCATCCATATAGTCGCCCGCTCCCGCGACCCAGGGCGCGCCGACAACGCAATCCACCGCCTCTCAGCCCTATCCGAAAAGCTCCTCCCCGCCGGCGCCGACATACTCGGACCCGCCGAATGCCCCCTTTCCATCATCGCCGGCAACCACCGCCGTCACATCATCCTCCGCGGCACCGACATGGCGCTCCTCCACAGCGCCGCCCGCCGCGCCCTCACCCTCTACGAAGAAGGCAAAGACGCCCGCGTCTACCTCGAAGTAGACGTCGACCCGGTAAGCCTTCTCTAGCCGCCCCGCCACAGGCGGTTTCATCCCATGCAAAGGGCTTTAGCAGACTAAACGGCGGAAGCAGGTTTTGAGCTGCGTTGTGCCTAAGTCAGTGCCTGAGGCAGTGCCTGAGGCACTTTTATGCCCTTGCGAAGGGCTTTAGCAGACTAAACGGCGTATGCAGGTTTATTGCTACCTTGGATTTGCTTTTGGGACGAAAAGGGCGTTCAGGGTATGGAAACAGAGTTTTGATGATGGAGGAGGCGAGGAGGGGGAAGTCTCCCGCTCGCCCTGCCCTGCCCATCTGCACACAAACCGTATATTTCACTTGACATAATACGCGAAATGGGTGTATAATGAGGGATTTGAAATACTTTTACCGCTGATTGCGCTGTTGCTTGAAACACTTAAATCATGTCCAGTAATACGGATGGATGAAACCACTGTTCAGGTAATGGGAGAGGATGACCGGAAAGCTGCCATGATGTCTACCGCGCTCATTCGTCAGCGGCGTCCTAGACTTGATGATCTCCGACCTTAAGCTGGAGTTTTTCCAGTATGGAAGCGAGCGCTTTTTTTACGGGCGTGTCTTCGGGAAGGCTGACGAGGGGTTTGCCTGCCGCGTCATACTGGTAGACCAAATCATCCTGCGGCAGCACTCCCAGCAGATTAAGCTTCTGCCTCGCAATCTCCTCTTTAACGCCGTCATCCAGCACTCCTCCGGGAGCGCGGTTGACAATCAACAACGTCTCCTTCACCTGAAGTTTAAGGTCGACGACCATCTGGGCAATCCTGCCGACCGCCTGAATACCACGCCTTGAACAATCGCTGACCAAGAGTATCAAATCGACCGGGGGAAGTATTCCCCGGCTGATATGTTCAAGCCCAGCCTCGTTATCGACGACGAGGTATTTATAATTCTTGTAATACTTATTCACTTGGTCGCGCAGTATATCATTGACATAGCAGTAACAGCCCTGCCCCTGCCCACGCCCCATGACCAATAAATCAAAATTATCTTCTTCGATGATAGCATCGTTGAATTTATAAATCGCGTATTCCTTTTTGGTCATCCCTGTTGGAATGGGGCTTGGATCGGCAACCTCGGCGCGGGCAATATCCTCGCGAATATCCGCCAGCGTCGTCTCGATCTCCACACCGAGCACCTCGTTTAAGTTTGAGTTAGCATCGGCATCCACCGCCAAAATTGGTCCCTTGCCTGATTTGGCAAGATAATTAACCAGCATACCGCAGGTGCTGGTCTTCCCAACCCCGCCTTTTCCCGCAAAAGCAATTGAATATGTCATACTCAAAGAATAGCAAATAAAACTGCAAAAATCAATACCTTCAGCACCTCCGGGTGCACTTCCAAATTCTGGGTAAATCAGCCGACACTATGGTAGTAATCCAGTAGAGGAGGGGGTAATCAACCCCCAAGCGCGCACCTCCGTGCGCCCGAACCCCAC
>JAITNZ010000040.1 GCA_031290205.1 Spirochaetaceae bacterium | reverse complement strand
GCCGCCGCGCCCGATAGGGCGTTTAACAGCGGCATACGAAGAGGCGTGGCGCAGGACGCCCCAACACTGCACAATAGTGCAGGTTCACCTTTAGGTGAACCTGTGCGCCCTCTGCGGGGCGCCGCCCCGCAACGCCCCGCTGGGGGGGCGAGGTGCCCCCCCAGACCCTCCGTTAGCATTATAGGTATCAATTTAGAATTTACCCCGAAAAATAAATTGCACCCAGGCGCACCGCAGCAGTTCCGAATTCAACCACGAACCTCACGAACAACACGAACGGAAGACGAAATAAAAAATCCCCGCCGCAGAGCGGCGGGGTATCAGACCCCAAGTTGATGACGCCCTTTTCATCCTGAAGGCGAGGGCAAAACGCGCCTGAGGCGCAATAATGGTGGTAAACAAGGCAGAAATCAGGTGAATTATGCGCAATTTGTTCGTGTGGTTCGTGCCGTTCGTGGTTAATTTCCGAATTCGTAATTGCTGGGCAATCCGACACGCGTATTGACAGCCTCCTCTCTAATCGGTATATTCTGTTTCAAGGAGTTCTTGTGTCTGTTGATCCGATTACGGAAAAGTTTAAGCGGCTTATAGCTATTATACAGTCGGCAAAGAGCGCGGCGGTGGCGTTTTCGGGCGGGGTCGACAGTTCGTTCCTCTGCTATGCGGCGGCGCAGACGCTGGGGGGCAATGCACTTGCGATAACTATCGCCTCGCCCATGCTGCCAAAAACCGAAATTGACGCTGCCCGCCAGATAGCCGCGCAGCTTGGCATTGCTCACATCCTGCTACACGAAGACGAGATTGACAAGGTGGTGGCGGAGAACCCCGCCGACCGTTGCTATCATTGTAAAAAAATTGAGTTCGGCGCAATACAGAGGGCGGCGGCGGAGCGGGGCATCGAAACTGTCTTTGACGGCTCCAATGTTGATGATGAGGGCGATTACCGTCCCGGGCTCAAGGCGCTCAGTGAGCTCAAAATCGCCAGCCCTTTGCGGGAAGCGGGGCTACACAAGGCGGAAATACGCGAGCTTTCACGGCGTTTCGAGCTTCCTACATGGGATAAACCGGCTTTTGCCTGTCTTGCCTCGCGGATTCCTTACGGCGAAAAGATCAGCCGGGAAAAACTCATCCGTATCGAAGGCGCGGAGGACATCCTCCGGGGCGCGGGCTTTGTGCAATTCCGCGTCCGCAGCCACGGTGATATTGCCCGCATTGAAGTTGCGCCCGACGAACGCCGCCGTTTTTTCGACGAAGCATTACTCGACAGTATTGCGGGGCAAATAAAGGCGCTCGGCTTTTTATACGCCGCTTTCGAGCTCGAAGGCTACAAGATGGGGAGCCTCAACCGCGCGCTCACAGAGACATCAGCATGATGTTCGAACTCAAGAGCTACAAGATGAGGAAGCTCAACCGCATGATAGGAGAGTCATCAGTATAATGTTCAAACTCGAAGCTTGCAAGATTGGGCGCCTCAACCGTATGCTCTCTGAGGTATTAGCATGGTAAAAATATTGCATTTTGATTGTTTTGCCGGTATTTCGGGGGATATGGCGCTTGGCGCGTTTGCCGACCTCGGCGTTGATACTCAAAAACTTTGTGCCCAGCTGGGAAAGCTCAACCTGAGCGGCTGGGCGCTCGATTTTGCGCGCGCCGAACGCTGCGGCATAAGCGGCATACAGGCGACGGTCGCGCTTGATCCGGTGATTAACCACCAAAAGAAGAATTTAACCACGGACCACACGGACCACACGGACGGAAGAATTTTAAACCACGAACACCACGAACACCACGAACAGAAGGAAGAAGGATGTTTGGAAATAAAGCCTCGATATTATGGCGAGCAAAAAAACGAGCAAAAAAACGAGCAAAAAAATGAGCAAAAAAATGAGCAAAAAAAGCATAATTCTTGGCGGGAGATACGCGCGCTCATTGAAGAGGCGGGGATTTCGGCGGGTGCGAAGGCGCGCGCCCTTGCCATATTTACCCGCATAGCGGAAGCCGAGGCTGAGGTGCACCGTTGCGCCGTTGACGAGGTGGCGTTTCACGAAGTCGGCGCGCTCGATTCGATTATCGACATTGTCGGCACGGCGATATGCCTTGACGAAATAAAGCCCGACAGGATTACCTGCTCTGCTGTTGAACTCGGCGGCGGCGCCGTCAAATGCGCTCACGGCATCCTCCCCGTGCCCGCGCCTGCGACGCTGCTCTTGGTGAAGGGTATGCCTGTTACGACGGGCGGTTTCGACAAGGAGATGACGACCCCGACTGGTGCGGCGATACTTGCCGCCTCGGTCGACGAGTTTATCGCGGAAGCGGCGTTTACCGAAATCAAGACCGGCTGCGGCATCGGCGGGCGGAAGTTTGCCGACAAACCGAATATCCTCCGCCTCTCGCTGCGTGAAGAGGATGATAAAAATGAGATGCCGGGGACGATTATGCGCCGCCTCGTCATGCTCGAAGCGAATATTGACGATATGACCGGCGAAGAGTTCGGCTTTTTGATGACACGGCTTTTCGAGGAGGGCGCGCTTGACGTTACGTTCACGCCCTGTGTGATGAAAAAATCCCGCCCCGCTCATATTGCCGCCGTGCTTTGCCCGCCTGAAAAACTCGACGCGCTACGGCGCGCGCTCTTCATCCATTCGACGACGATAGGCTTCCGCGAGACGGACGTCCGCCGCATCGAACTCAGGCGGGAACACGACCTCACCGACAACGGGCTCCGCCGCAAAACGGTATTCCTAGACGGAAAGCCCCTGCGCTCGAAAATCGAGTTTGACGACCGGAAGAAGAGGGAAGAGGGATGAGGGAAAAGGGAAGAGGTAAAAGGGAAAAGGGAAGAGGGAAGAGGTAAAAGGGAAGAGGTATGAGGGAAGAGGTATGAGGGAAGAGGTATGAGGGAAGAGGTATGAGGGAAGAGGTATGAGGTATGAGGGAGTGAGGGAACAGGGAACGGGGACGAGGGACGAGGCGTAGCATCGAGAATTTCGAGCTTCAATTTAGTTTGATTGCTGATAAAGTGTGATTTCAATGCTGAGTGGGCGCCTCGTGTCGGATGGCGCTGGGTATTGTGAGGGAAGAGGCACCTCGTGTCGGGAGGCAACGAATTTAGGGAGTGAGTGAAGGAGCAATGAAGAATGATTTCGGAGTCTGCTCTTCCCCCCATCCCCCATCCCCTATTCCCCTCTTCAAAGGAAAATATATGAACGAAAACATAGACTTTGCTGTTATTGACAGCGAGCGCGGGGGGCGGACGGGGTATCCGGAGGCGGTTTACTGCGCGGGTAAGACGGATGAGCAGGCTGAGGCGATCATCGTGCGGATGCGGGAGGCGGGGATTCCGGTGTTTGCTACGCGGGCGGGAGCGCCGCTTGCTGCGCGGGTCGCCGAGCGCTTCCCGGAAGCCTTGTATGACGAAATATCCCGCGTGCTTAGCATCGGCAGCGCGAAGTCGCCGGCTGTCGGTCTTGTCGCCGTCGTCTGCGCGGGCACCTCCGACCTCTATGCGGCGCGGGAAGCTCTACTCGCCGCCGAATTTTTCGGCAGCGAAGCCGTGCTCATCAGCGATGTCGGCGTCGCGGGAATCCACCGGCTCTTTGCCCGCCTGAACGACATAAAAAAAGCAAACGCCGTTGTCGTAGCCGCCGGCATGGAAGGCGCGCTGCCCAGCGTGGTCGCCGGCTTAGTTTCCGTGCCCGTCATCGCCCTGCCGACGAGTGTCGGCTACGGCGCCTCATTCGGCGGGCTGTCCGCGCTGCTGGGCATGTTAAACTCCTGCGCACCGGGCGTTGCCGTCGTAAACATCGACAACGGCTTCGGCGCCGGCTACCTCGCCAATCAGATTAACCGCGCCGCCCGCTAACGATGCGCAACATCGAAAATCGAGAGACTATGGAAAAGATTTCAGTTTGAAATCTTTCTTCATTCCTCACTGCTCTTACCGTTCGCCCCTTCACACCTCATTCCTCACTCATAATTCCTAATTCCTAATTCTTCC
Source organism: Spirochaetaceae bacterium (assembly GCA_031290205.1). Classification (GTDB taxonomy): domain Bacteria; phylum Spirochaetota; class Spirochaetia; order Treponematales; family Breznakiellaceae; genus JAITXS01. The sequence goes on along the minus strand of JAITNZ010000040.1, from coordinate 14,793 downwards.
CTGTTCCCTGTTCACTGTTCCCTCATTCCTCACTCATCTCTCATTCTTCCCCTCTTCCCTCTTCCCTCTTCCCCTGTTCCCTGTACCCCTGCTTCTAAAACCCCGCTCTCTTATCCAACGGCGCCTCTTCCCCTATTCCCTTTTCCCTCTTCCCCTGTTCCCTGTTCCCCTGCGTCTAAAACCCCGCTCTCTTATCCAACGGCGCCTCTTCCCTCTTCCCTCTTCCCTCTTCCCTTTTCCCTTTTCCCTTTTCCCTTATCTGTATCCCACCACCACGGCGTTTCCGGATTCGCCGATGGCTGTTATGGGGGTGCCGTTGCCGTAATCGTTTGTGCCGGCACTTTGGTTGCCTACTGCACAAAAGCCGCTTTGACCGTCGCCGGCTATGCCGTAAAGCCGCGAGAAGGCGTTGCCTTGGACTGCATGTGCCCAGACAGCGGCTTCGTCGCCGCCGGCGCTGTCGTATTTTACTATCACCGATGTGTCGTAGTTGTAGCTTCCCGCCGTGCTTGCGGCGCCGTAATCAAATGAGGAGTTGCCGCTCTGGCAGCCTACCGCATAGACATTGCCGAGCGCGTCTGCCGCAACACCATAAAATTCCGATTTATTGTTGCCGCCGTTCACCGACTTCGCCCAGAGCGCGGCTCCGTTGCTACTGTCGTATTTCACGAGCACCGCGTTATTTGCCCAACCAGAGGCGCCTCCCGACGCGCTTGGACCGCCATAATTAAACGTGCCGTTTCCGGACTGTGTCCCTGCCGCATAAAGATTGCCGAGCCCGTCTATTGCGATAGCAGTAAAGTTTGAATGACCGCCGCCGCTTACCACCGTCTTTGCCCAAAGAGCTGAACAGTCGGCGCTCTTTCCGTCATATTTCACTAAAACCGCGTTTAAGCCAAATTGTCCCGCCCTGACCCCTGTCGCGCTCGCCCCGCCGTATTCATAGGTGTAGGTGCCATCCTGCTCCCCCGCTACATAGACATTTCCGAGCGCGTCCGTCACGACACCAGAAAAATTCGTCCTATTGAGCATTGTATCGCCGTCGTCGACGCTAGGGGAGCTTGCCCAAAGAGCCGTTCCGGTGTCGCTCTTGTATTTCACAATCACCGCACCGCCGTTCATACCGGTGCTTGACGCGGTAACGTTGCCGCCGTAATTATGCGTTCCCCATCCAAACTGAAGCCCCACCGCATAGACGTTGCCCAGAGCATCCGCCGCAACAGCTTGAAATTGTCCTTCGTCGTTAGCAAGTGAATTTGCCCACTCCACTTCTCCGTTTTGCTTGTATTTCACTATCACCGAACTATCCGCGCTACCTACCGCATAGACGCCGCCAAACGCATCTGTCGCGACTCCTAGAAATACCGAACTTTCCCATGAAAAATCGTCTTGTGCCAATTTTGCCCAAAGCGCCTCTCCGGCGCTGTCGTATTTCACGATCACGGCATTTCCGTGATCCGTGCTTCCCGTTGCACTGACATTGGCGCCGTAGCTGAACACGCCGATACCCCACTGTCCCCCCACCGCATAGGTGCAGCCCTCCGCATCTTTCGCGACCGCATTAAACTCAGAATACACATACTCGCCAACTACGCCCGCGTTTGTCGGCGCCGACGCGCCGGCTGTGTAGGGCAGCCGGACCGTGTAGTTGATCGTAAAACGCTCCGCTATGCCGTTGTTGCGGACCGTTACCACGGCGCTATAGCTATCCAGCGGAAGCCCTGCATACGGTTGCACGGTAAATGCTTTTTCGACGGCGCCGCCCGCCGCTATACTGTCAAGCGAAGTCGACGAAAGCGTGAACTTTCCCGCATCGTCTCCTGAAAGCGCGACGTTCAGCGCGCCTGTGGGTGTCGCGCCTTGGTTGCTAAGCGTGATGCCGAGTTCGGGCGCGAAAGAGCCGAGCACTGTTTCACAGGTATAGGCGCTCCCCGCACCGAGGATGCCGTCAGTATCGCTGCGGCTAATGAGAAGGTCGTAGACAACGCCGTCCAGCGACCAGGGGCGGGTTGCCGGCGTGATGCCCGCCTTATTTATCGTTACCAGGATTATACCGTTCTCGGCATCGGGCACATGTTCCACGCTGAGCGTGTAAACCGCCCCTGAATCTTTCGTGATGCTTAGCGCCACGATTTCGTTCGCCCCCGATGTGCCCTCACCATTGGCGAACGTGAAGAGCTCTTTTAACTTAGCCGCCGATGCTCCTGTCGCAAGCCCCTCAATGGGCTTGCTAAAGTCGAGCAAGAGCGTTGCCTTCCCCTCGACCGCCACCGTCGGCGCCAGCCGAATCCACACCGTGTCGTTCTGATTCACACCCGAACCTGCCGCAATTACCTCGCAGGAGGACAGAACCCCAGCGAAAGCCAGAGAGATGAGCAAAACGCTCCCGATTGTCCATTGTAAAATTTTTTTTGTCCAATTGTCCATAAAAACCTCCTTTATTTTTAAGGCGCTTATTCAGCATGATGCATCATTGTACCATAGAGGACGGTAAAATGTCAAGGAAAAAGCTTTGACGGACAGCAATAACGAATTCAACCACGAACCTCACACCCGCGCCCGCGCTCCTGCTATCTATATATCATCCATCCCCTGCTTTTGGGCGGCGTTTGAATGCTTTTACTCGCGCCGAGGCGGTAATGTTGAGGGGGGAGCTTATTCCGCGTGAAAGATATGCATAACCGAGTCCGGCTACCATCGCGCCGTTATCGCCGCAAAGTTCAGGTGGGGGAAAGATGCAGCGAATATCATCGCGTTCAGATAATTTTGCGCGTAAATATGAATTAGCGGCGACTCCGCCGCCGCTTACTACAGTGCTAATGCCGGTATCCTCGACTGCCTTAAAGAGTGCGCATAGCAATATCCCGACGGCGGCTTTTTGAAACGATGCGGCAATGTCAGGGGGATGTAATTCCCCCGCCGCTCCTTTTTTACGGAACTGTTCAATTTGATTGGCAACTGCCGTTTTTAAGCCCGAATACGAGACATCATAAGGGTGCTTCACTGTATGCAAACGAGCAAGCGGAAAATCGAATGTATCGGAGCAGCCGTCTTGTGCTAATGCATCTATATACTTGCCGCCGGGATAGCCCCACCCAAAATGTTTTGATACTTTATCGAATGCTTCGCCTACAGCATCGTCTATCGAGCTGCCTAAAACCGTAATAGCATCAAAATCATCAACTTTACAGATGATGGTATGCCCGCCGGAAACTAGCAATCCCAGAAACGGGTAGGGGGGGGGAGGGGCTTCTGTTAATCGCGCCGCATAGAGATGCGATAGCATGTGGTCGCAGGCGATGAACGGTTTATGCCGTGCGTATGCGAATGCTTTTGCGAATGTAAGACCTACGAGCAGCGAGCCCATAAGCCCCGGCTGTGATGTAGCGGCAACGCCATCAATATCATCGCTCGTTAATCCTGCCTGTTCCAGTGCCTGTGCGGTAACTTCATAAATCCATTCAGTATGCTTTCGGCTTGCTATTTCAGGCACTACACCATTATAGACGGCATGAAACGGTATCTGCGTTGCTATAATATTCGAAAGAATGTTTTTGCCGTCTTCCACAACCGAAGCGGAACATTCATCACAAGAACTTTCTATACCAAGTATTTTCATCAGAGGAGATCTTGAAATCCCTGCGCTTTTATAGAATCTATCACCGACAGAGGAACATTAATAAAATGAACACGATGCTTCCTTGCCAACAAATTATTTTGTATTGATTTAATTTTATTACACGCATCTGAAGTAATTGCGCTAAGTCCTGAGCAATCAAGCATAATATTACGCGACCCTTCCTCGTCTTTCAGTTTTGCAAAATGTTGTTCTAAGTGCAATGCCGCTACGCCGTCAAGCAACCCGCTCATGGCATATTCTATTGAGTCTTCAGTTTTTGCTTTTTCAACCACCGCGGATTTCTCGTCATGGACAACAGTTTGGATGAAACCGCTCATTTCAAAAACGTTGCGAATATTATCGGGTATATTGATGATAGTTAACTTGCCGTTTCGCGCTTTCATTTTCTTAAACAATACGAGGATTGCCCGCAGACCGAGAGATGATATATAAATAAGTTTTGCAAGATTCAAAACAAATTCAGTAATAATCGGACTAAGATTACTAAACACCGCTTCGAATGCGGGCGCGGTTTGCGTATCGAGTCTTCCCTCAAGTTCGATAGTATATCTTGAGCCTTCTTTTTTTTCTGTAATGATCATAATTCCTCCAGACCTACCACGATTTGCTAATTGTTATGTTGTTATATTCACCATCGTGTTTGTATACTACATTATCCATTGTCCGTTTGACTAAAAAAATCCCCAGCCCGCCGGGTTCTCTTTCTTCTAATGGTTTGAGGATATCAGGTTCTTCACGTTCCAGCGGATTAAACGGTGTGCCATTGTCTGCCAGCGTAATGATTACCCTATTCTTGCTGGGATTTGCGAATTTTATTTTCACACTTCCATCATGATTGCGGTATGCGTAATTTGAAATGTTGACGAATAATTCCTCGACGGCAAGCTCAATCTGCATCTGCTTGTCATTGGGACAGGCAATGGCGGCAAGCTCGCTTTCTATAAAACTGACCGCATTTTCTAAACACCCCGTTTGAGCATCTAACGTAATACTTTTGTCGTTCTCCATAAATCCTCCGCACAGTCTTTCTATGTTATTTTAGATTAGCATGAGATGAAAAAAAACTCAATACCCTCCAGCGACTGGGGGTGCACTTTCAAATTCAGGGTAAATTAGGCGGCGCTATGGTAATAATCCAGTAAAGAAGGGGGGAAGACTTTCTCAGGTGCGCGGCACAAGCGCTCCGCGCCCCCTCCTCCCAAATCCCTCCTTCGTCAAACAGCCCTCACCCGCTTGGGCGGGGGGCTACACTGTAGGGGGACTGTAAAGGCTTTTATATATAGGCAGAAACCGTAGCACTTAACAGTGGGGGGCGTTGCGGGGGGATTATCCCCCCGCAGAGGGGGTAGCGCGCAACAACGTGCGCGCGTAGGGGGAGACTTCCCCCTCCTACACCTCTCCCCTCTCCCTAATTACCTCCTTCGTCGAAAAGCCCTCCCCGCTTGGGCTGCGGGGGGATTATCCCTAACGTAAGCGGGCGGGGCGGGGAAGGTTTGCCGAAAAAATTCACTGGTAAACGAATTTAGTCGGCTATTCGCCGACATTCGGTAATGCTTTTCCTAAGTGGCAGAAAATGCGTCCGACGAGGAGAACGACTTGCTTAGGAAATGGGTGCCTGTTTTTCGGCAAGCCTCCCCCGCCCGACCGTGCCCCGCGATTAAAATTGCGGGGCAGCATAAGTGCGGGAGCTGCTGGAGGTATTGACATTTTCCTTAGCTTTATTATATAACATCAGTAAAAGGATAAAATTATGTATGCATTAGTTGAATTTAAAGGAAAACAGTATAAGGCGGAGCAGGGGAAGCTGCTGAAGGTTGACCTTATTGACGCGGAACCGGGGTCGGCAATTGATATTGATTCCGTTTTGCTTGTTTCGGGCGATACGCTCATGGTGGGGGCGCCCTATGTGGCGGGCGCGAAGGTTAGTGCGCTTGTGCAGGAGCATGGCAAGGAAAAAAAGATCGTGGTTTTCAAATATAAACCGAAAAAAGATTACAGGCGAAAACGGGGGCACAGGCAGCGGTTTTCGGTGATTAAAATCGAGAATATTGCGTTAGCCTAATGTGATTGTGATAAAGATTTGCGTGGATGCCTGCGGTCTTGTACGTTCCTGCCGTGTGGTGGGGCATGCGGGCGCGGGCGCTCCGGGGGGGGATATTGTATGTGCGGCTGTTTCTGTGCTTGTGCGGACATTCGTCAGGGTGGTTTCGCAGCAAGCGGGTATTACGGCGCAATTTTCAGCTCCGACCCGCGGGGAATTTGAATTTTCTGCCGATTATACTGGGGAGGGGGAAATTTTTTTACGGTGCGCGGGACAATTTTTGCTAGAAGGCTTCAAATCGCTTGCCGAGGAATACCCTCAATGTTGTGTATTAAAAATAATATCACGAAAGGATTAAATAATTCTGATTATCATCCGATAATTGAAATAGTAATCCTTTTTGAATACGGGATATACATTTGAACTTGAAGTATATTATAAGGGGCGATTTATGTTCAAAACCAGAAAGAGCTTAATCTGGACAGGAATTTTTTCTGTTATTATGTTATTGATGCCGGCACTCACCGTTTATGCGGGTGGCGGCGGTGCTGCGGAGTCGGAGGTTACCGTCCGTCGTGTTGATAGCAATCAATTAATCCGTTTAAGGGTATTCCTTGACGGGAAGTCGGTTGGTATATTAAAGGTGGGTGAAACTGCCGTTTACCATATTGCAAACGGGTATCACACGTTGCGCATTGGCTTTGAGGATTTCGAGGCGCGAAGCACCGAAGTTGCCCAGTTTACCTCGTATAATTCAGCGCATGTTTTTTCCGTAACGGATAGTTCAATTGTGTTGATTAAAGAGGAAACCGGCGCGGATTCGTTAAGCCCGCCAACGCCGATAACGGCTCAGGCTGCCTACCCGTTTCCCTATGAAACGCAGGGCGGTTTACCCATATCTTCCGGTGCGCTTGATAACGCGATACGTAGTGCATTCGATAAGACTACGCAGAAAATTAAAAAGAACAAGAAGATTGCGGTTCTCAATGTTGATTCCGAAAATCCTCGCGAAGGGTCGTTTGTCCTCGAAGAGATAACGCTGCTTACCGTCAATTCACCGAAAAACTATATCGTTATCGACCGGCGTATGTTCGACGCGTACCGCGCAGTCAACTCAATCGATGTTCCAACGTATGAAAACGATTATATGTTACGGTATATTGGTAACCTGATGGGCGCCGATTATGTACTCAGTTGTATACTTGGCGGTCCGGGCGACCTGCGCCGTCTGCGTGTCAAAGCGTTGGATGTTTCGACAGGGACTTTAATAGGCAACTCCTCCGAACGATTATGATGCTACCATTATAAGATGCTGCCGTATTTCTAAATGTTAGATGAGATCGCCGCGGATAGCGGCGTTGCGGCAGTCCTTGCTACCTATAATAAATCAATATTTCCGATTGAAATTGAAGGCTCACAGGCGTCTCTTAGCGCGGCGCTTGTTGCCCTGCTCGCTCGAACAAAAGAAAGCCCCCTCCTTGTCGTAGTTCCTACCGAACGCGAGGCAGGCGATTTTGCAGGTGATTTATCGGTGTTTGGCATTGAGGCGGCAATTTTTCCTTGGTGGGGAACGCTCCCTTATCGTCCTGCGCCGCCGTTTTCCCCCGTGTTTGCGGGACGTTCACGAATACTCAGCGCGCTCTGCACAGGGGCACACGAGCGCATCATCATTGCATCTGAGAGGGCGTTCCTCTCCCCCCTCCCCCCCCCTGAGTATACAAGAAGTCTTTCATTAAAAATAAAAAAAGGGCAGACGCTTGATACAGAGGCGCTGGTCCAAAAATTAGTCGCGTTCGGGTGGACGCGGGTTCCTCGTGTGCAGATGGCGGGTGAATTTGTATTACGCGGTGAAGTGATTGATCTCTATTTAGGGGGGAAGGAGCGGGCATATCGGATTCTGCTTGATTTCAATAAAGTTGAATCGATAAAAAGATTCGATCCTGAATCTCAAATCTCCACGGGGAAATCCGCACTTACTGAAGAAATTAGCATTCATCCGATAAAAGAACTTATCTGGACTGATGATAGAATCGATATGCTGAGTGAAAATTGCGTACGGATGCAGGAGTTTCGTAATGATGGAAAACGTATTATAGAACAGTTGATTACCCGTAAAACCTGCGCGGGTGAGGAATTATTTTTCCCTCTTGCATTCGAAAAACCATGTTCGTTAGTTGATTATTTCCCGCCAGAGGGTGCAATTATTTTTGGGGAACGTGAACGTTTAGAAAATGCCGTCGAAACTTTTGAAAGAGAGAATGCCAATCTCTACCGCGTGAGCATCCGCGATAATCCTGATTTTGAAATCCCCGCGCCGCATAGAATTTGTTTAAATTTTAATGAAGTAGCGACGCGGCATAAAAACAGCATATCATTCTGCGCCTCAGGCGCTTTCTACCCCCGCCTTCAGCATGAAAATGGCGTTATCAACTTGGATCTTGATAAAGGGAAAAAAATAATTTCGCAGGATGAGGGCGCCGCGCTTCCTCCCCAAAAGATTCGCATCTCCAGCGACCCGCCGCGCACTTTCTTCGGTAACATCAATTATATGAAAGAAGAGATTACCAACCTCATAGCGCAGGGCTGGCATATTATCGTTGCCTCTGAATCAGAGGTGCAGGCGGAACGGATAGCACAAATACTAAACCTCAAGAGCATATATCGCCCTTCTCTTACCGAAGGCAAGGATGAAAGTGCCTCAGGCACTGCCTGTGGCGGAGATATACCTGAATTAGAAATCATCTGTGCACCGCTTTCGTCCGGTTTTGGATTACCCGAAATAAAATTACTTATCGTGCAGGAAGCGGAAATATTCGGGCGGCGCTACCGTCCGCCGCGCTCGTTAAAAACCACACGGAGTGCGGCTATCGACAGTTTTGTTGAGTTAAACCCCGGCGATTTTGTCGTGCATATCAACTATGGTATTGGGCTGTTCAAGGGAATTGAACGTATACGCGCCCTGGGGAACGAACGCGATTATATCAAAATTGAATATGCTGATGATGAAACAGTATTTGTGCCGATTGAGCAGGTGAATCTTGTTCAGCGTTATATTGGTAAAGAAGGCGCCGCGCCGCGCCTTGATAAACTTGGCTCTAAAAGTTGGGAAGCCCGCAAGGAGCGGGTAAAGAAAGCGGCGGAGGAATTAGCGGGCAGCTTAATAAAACTCTATTCAAAACGAAAAGCGGCGCGGGGTTTTGCGTGTGCCAAAGATACCGAATGGCAGACGATGTTCGAAGCGAGCTTCCCTTTTGACGAAACGATAGACCAACTGCGTTGTGTCGAAGAAATAAAAGCTGATATGGAAAAACCTGAGCCTATGGATAGGCTTGTCTGCGGCGATGTCGGCTATGGTAAGACGGAAGTTGCCCTGCGAGCCTGCTTTAAGGCGGTAATGAGCGGGAAACAGGTCGCATTCCTTGCCCCCACGACGATCCTTGTCGAACAGCATTGCGAGACATTTAAGGAGCGTTTTTCCGGCTTTCCCGTCCGCATCGCGATGTTATCCCGTTTTGTCGACGCTCGCACGACGCGCAAGACAATTGCCGCCGTGCAGAATGGCGAAATCGATATTGTTATCGGCACGCATAGGATTATACAGAAAGATATAGCCTTTAAGGATTTGGGACTACTCGTTATTGATGAAGAACAACGTTTTGGGGTGAAAGATAAAGAGCGCTTAAAAGAGATGAAGCATAATGTCGACTGTTTATCGCTTTCCGCGACGCCTATTCCCCGCACACTGCACATGAGCCTCTTAAAAATTCGCGATATGAGTTTATTAACAACGCCGCCGAGGAACAGGCATCCTATAGAAACGGTGATAGATGAATATGATGAAGAAAAAATCGCCCGCGCGATACGGCAGGAAGCGGCGCGGGGGGGGCAGGTTTTCTTTTTGCATAATAAAATTGAAACCTTAAATGCCGTGATGTTTCGCCTTCAGCATCTTGTGCCCGAAATGTTGATTGAAACGGCGCATGGACAGATGGACAGTTCTGATCTTGAAGATGTCATGCACAGGTTTATTCACGGGGGCTTTCATGTGCTTGTTTCGACGACGATTATCGAAAACGGTATTGACATACCGAATGTCAACACGATCATCATTGATAGAGCGGATATGTATGGCATATCGCAGTTATATCAATTACGCGGACGGGTCGGACGCAGCGAAAAAGTAGCGTGTGCCTATCTCTTCTATCCGCGTGATAAAGCGATTTCGGAAATTGCAATGAAACGTTTACAGGCGGTTTCTGATTTTACCGAACTCGGTTCCGGTTTTAAGATTGCGATGAAAGATATGGAGATTCGAGGGGCGGGCAACCTGCTGGGACGCGAACAATCAGGTGATATATATTCAGTTGGGTTTGATATGTACCTCCGCCTGCTTGATAACGCGATACTTAGCTTGCAAAACGAAAATTATGAAAGCGAAGTGGAAACGCTTTTGGAGCTGGAGTATTCAGGGTTCATCCCCGATTCCTACATCGCAGGCGCACAGGAAAAAATGGAAGTATATAAAAAGATTGCATCTGTGCGCGTAAAAGAAGAACTCGAAAGTGTCTATGCGGAAATATATGAACGCTTCGGTCCCCCGCCCGATTCCGCCGCGTCGCTTTTATCGCTTGCCGAAATTAAAATTATTTGCCGCGAACTTTCGGTATCATCATTAAAAGAACGAAGCGGTGTCGTCCGCATTGAATTTACAAAAGTAGCAAAAATAAAAATCGATAATGTGCTTCGTATGGTTAAGGAAAGCGGCGGACGGGTCCGGCTTGACCCGAGCGCGCCGAATGTTATCATTCTGCAAACGGGAAATATCGGCTTAAAAGAAAAAAGCGAGTTTATCCGCGAAAAACTCGCCGCTTTACAGTAATAGACATACCATTGAGGCGCAAATTTTCTGAAAAATTTTGTCAAAAAAAAGGCAAAAGAGGGCTTGACTAAAGGGCATAGATTATACTAATATAAAAATGTGCCTGTGCTAAGCCGTTTTTTAGGGATGGTCGTATCCATCTATTTTGATTATCAAAATCCGCCGCACTTTCATGTGCAGTATAATGAAGACGAGGCATTAATTGCAATTAATGATTTGACGGTATTAAAGGGTAGTCTCCCATCGCGTGTATTAGGATTAGCTATGGAATGGGCTAGTTTACATAAAATAGAATTGCTGGAGAATTGGAACATGATCCAAAAAGACGGTAAATTTATTAAGATTGAACCTTTAGCATAAGGAGGCAATATGTTGACTCATGTGATTAAAGCAGAATTACGAGAGGATTATAGGATCTATATCGAATTTAATGATGGACTTAGTGGGATTATTGACTTTAAGAAAAAAATCACTACAGATCATCGGGAAATAATAAGAGAGCTTATTGATAAAAATAAGTTCAATAAAATTAAAATTGAACGGTATACCTTATGTTGGGACAATGGAGTTGACTTTGCTCCCGAATACTTGTATGAACAAGTAAATGTGCAAAAAAACGGCGTAAACCTAGAACGATAGAAGGGACGATATGTTCAATAGATTAGTGAATGAGCTTGCCGTCTGCTCGCTCAAAACAGTGCGCGCACTAACGGAGGTTCATCCGGAAACGATAAACCGGCTTTTTTTACGTGAGGAACGGATGCAGGAATTCGCCCCGCTCTGCAAACAGCTTGCGGAACGCAAACGTCCTTACAAGATATGCGCAGACGAAGAACTGGAGCGGATTTGTAAAACGGTACATCATCAGGGTATTGTCGCGATGATTGTTGAACCTGAAGTGATTCCGCTTTCGCGCGAAGACCTAGCGCTCTGGGCGGAGCAGGGGAAACGCGGTATCGTGCTGCACAGTGTTGGGAACGATATGAACCTCGGTGCGATTGTCCGTTCGGCTGCGTTTTTCGATATTCATTTTTTGATAATCTCCGAGCTTGATGAGGACGCGCGGCTTTCGACGGGCGCCTACCGTGTTGCCGAAGGGGGCATGGAATATGTGACGGTGCGCTCGGTGCGAAAGACCGAACTTTTTTTGCGCGACGCCTCAAAGGTGCTGCTGACCCTCGGCGCCGACCACCGCGCCCGCCAGCGCTTAAAAAACATGGCGTCCATCGTGGAAGCGGCTGCCCAAAAAAAAGGCGCGCGCCCCGGCATAGCGTTAGTCGTCGGCAACGAGGAGCTGGGCTTGCCGGACGAAGTGAAGGAACACTGTCACGCGATACTCCGCATTCCGGGCACAGGCAACATCGAAAGCCTCAACGTCGCGCAGGCGGCAACATTGTTTCTCTACGAACTCTACGAGGCTTAACCCAGCGCCTGCCGCGCTTTGACTGAATGCGACGTTACCTGAGTGTGCGGCGATTTTCTAAGAAAAATACTATTGGCGCGCTTGTTTAGGCACCCTACCAGCCGAACATCGCGATGAAGCCGATTGTCGAATTGAGCGAGGAGCTTGAATGCGGCATCGCTCGCAGGCGTGCCCTCATGCGCATCGCCACCACCATGCCCCGTCTCGCCGCTTCCGTCGGCATCCGCGCCGAAGCCGCCGAATATCAGCAGCGTCACGCGGAGCAGGAAGAACACTGAGCCGAAAATAGCGGCAAACCAGAACACAGGGCTTGCGCCCTCCAAAAAGTCTAACACGGTTTGAGTGTAGACGAGGAGGGGGATAAAGTTAATACCCCGCCGCAGGCGGTTTCCGCTTTGCCTTCGCTCAGAAAAGGGCGTTGTTGACTAAGTTGCGAGAATTAACTTAATCTACTTATACCACACGATGACCGCGTTAAGGCTTTTTTCGCCGCCGTTGCCGCAGCTTCCCTGTGTGGTAATACCGTTGCCGTAGTCGAACACTTCGTCGCCGTTCTGGCTCCCCACGGTGGTGATGTTGCCTCGCCCGTCCGCCGCGACACCGTAAAACCATGAAGCGTCGTTGGCGCCGCTTACCGACTGCGCCCACAGAGCTGCTCCGGTACCGCTGTCGTATTGCACTACACAGGCGCTATAGCTTGAGGCTTCGCCCGTTGCGCTTGCGCCGGTGTAATCACACGCTTCGTTGCCGCCCTGGACCCCTACAGCGTAGACATTGCCGATCCCGTCCGCCGCAACGCCGGAAAACATCGACATGGCGGCGCCTTGGGCAGCCGTCGCCCATTGCACGGTTCCGGCGGCTGTATATTTCACGAGTACCGCATTCATCATGGCGCCTCCCGTTGCGCTTTTTGCGTTAGTGCCGTAAGTAAACGCTCCTGTACCCTGCTGATATCCTGATACGTAGATTCCGTCCTGTCCGTCCAGCGCAACACCAGCAAATTCCGCATCACCGCCGCTTGCCGCCTGCGCCCATTGCACGGATCCGGTGCTGCCGTATTTTACTATCACCGCATTGTTGTCGCTGGCTCCCGTTACGCTTCCGCCGCCGTCGTAAACAAACTTTCCGGCGCCGCTCTGGGTCCCCACCGCATAGGCATTGCCAGAATCGTCCGCCGCGACAGCGCTAAATTCCGAACTTTGGTCTATGCCCTTCACCGAACGCGCCCAGTTCACGGTTCCGTAATTGCTGTTGAATTGCACTATAACCGCATTGTTAGAAGAACTGCCGCCCTGTGCGGTTTTACCATCGCCGTAATCATTCACTGTGTCCCCGAGCTGATACCCTACCGCATAGACATTGCCTTTCCCATCCGCCGCGACACCAGCAAATCTCGAATGTTGTTCGGAGGTGATAGCCTTTGCCCATTTCGCGGCGCCGGTGCCGTCGTATTTCGCTATCACCGCATTCATCGAGCTGCTGTTCGTTAAGCTTACGCCGGGTCCATAGGTATACACTCCGTACTCGGTCTGGCGCCCCACCACATAAATGCCGCCTGCCCCGTCCACCGCGACACCGTCAAAGACCGAACGACCCTGTGGGGTCGATCCCCCTTCTAAGCCCGAAGTCTGAACCACCCTTGCCCACTTCGCGACACCCGTTTTGTCGTATTTTACGATTACCGCGCCAGTAGTCCCTACGAGTCCTCCCTGCACGCTGACACCGGCGCCGTAGGTAAATTCCTCAGCTTCTCTCTGGTAGCCCACTGCGTAGGTATTGCCGTCCGCGTCCTTCGCGACAGCGTAAAAACAAGATTCGTCTTCGCTCCCTGTTACCGCCGTTGCCCCTTGCGTGGCGGGCGGTCCCGCCTTCCCATCAAGAAACCATGGACGGGTAGTAGGCGTAATGCCTGTCTTGATGATTTTGACCAGCACCATTTCCTCGGTAGATTCGGGAACATTGCCGACCGTAAGCGTGTAAGCCCCTATCAGTCCAATGGTTTTTTTCACTTGGGTCACCTTGATTTTTGCCGCATCAGACGGGGAATCCGCATCCGCATCCCTAAACGCGAAGAGCTTGTTTAAGGCGTCCTCTTTCAGATCGTCCGTCAAGCCGGCAATCTCCCTGTCGAAGTCGAGCGTCAACGTAGCCGTCCTCACCCCGCCGACGAGTTCCGCCTTGGACGCCTCCAAATTGAGCCACACTGTGTCGAGGGGCAGATTCAGCCCCGATGTATCCGCAATCGCATTGCAGGAGCCAAGCCCCAGCGCAAACACCGTCACGAAAGCCGCCAATACGGTTAATACCGCCATTGTTTTTTTCAAATTTTTCATTTTTTTCATACCATTTCTCCTTTTATCAAGTTATGCGCCCCGTTCCCTTATCGAACGGGAAGCCGAAAGCGTCTAAGGCGCCGCCTAGAGAGCGGAGTTTTAGCACGGAAAAGCGGCGGGAGTGCCGCTAAAGGCGTGAAATACGCGAAAAACTCACTGTTTTTATCGCACTTATTCCGAACCATGATTTATGGTAATACCTAAAACAGAATATGTCAAGTAGACGGGAGGGGACGGTGCACTTCCAAATTCTGGGTAAATCAGCCGGCACTAGGGTAGAAAGCCAGACGTGGCGGGGGACGTCTCCCCCTACGCGCCGCAAAAGTGCGTCGCTACCCCCTCTGCGGGGCGCCGCCCCGCAACGCCCCGCTGGGGGGGCGAGGTGCCCCCCCAGACCCCCCGTTAGCAATTTAGGTATCACTTTAGAATTTACCCAGAAAAATAAATTGCACCCTGAGGGGACTCACCAGCAATTAC